>JBOGOW010000038.1:0-16054 GCA_050748285.1 Pyrinomonadaceae bacterium | reverse complement strand
GTGCGGGCTTTTGCATTCGCAGGCAAGGATGCCTGCGTTCCAGTCTTTTTGTCTTTACTTTGTGCGGGCTTTTGCAAAGCCGGAAAGACGCGAAATAAAAATGATCTGTGTTTATCTGTGGCTAAAAATTCTCTCGCCTGCTGCGACCTGATACCGCCCTTACTTACGTGCGGGCTTACGCAATGAAAAAGGCCGTCCGAAGACAGCCTGATCTGTTATACCCCAAAAATATAAGTACTGCTTAAGCCGCCAAAAGGTCATTGGACGTTTCGGCGAAAACCCGTCTGCCGTTCAATGCGTCGTCAATTATCTCACGCACTGCCGATGCATCCGGGTTGACATCCATCCGTGCACACGCACGCAGATGCCTGATTATGCCCTGTGTCGCGATCTCTATACAGTCGCCGGTCAATTTCGTAAACCGGCGAGCTTGAATATGATCGATCTGCAAGATCCTGTCCTGCAAAGTCATGGGTTTTGCTGCTGCCACTTTATCGTCTCCTTCTCTCTTTTTTTCCCCTTGATAACAACCAAAAACCCGTCATTGGATACCGAAATGTGAACAGAAAAACGTCCCCTGCATAGTTCCGAAATGCAGTTAGTTAAAAAACCTAACAATCGGGTTGCTGAAAATTTCGCGTCTCGGTACTGCCCCAACTCTGTAAAATCTATGATAACAAATTGTTATATCTTTGTCATCATTTTTTTTTGGGTTAGAGAAAAAACCGCCGAATCTATAGATCCGACGGTTTCAAAAGGAGCCAAGTATTGAAAAACCTAGTTTATCGAATCCTTCATCGCCTTGCCGATGCTGAATTTGACGGTAGTTTTCGCCGGTATCCTGATAACGGCACCGGTTGCGGGGTTTCGGCCGTCGCGTGCTTTGCGATGGGTCTTTTTCAATTTCCCGAATCCGGGAAGAGTGAACTCACCGTTCGTTTTAACCTCTTTTGTCGCAAGTGCGGCAAGAGTGTCGAAAAAGCCTTTAACGTCGGTTTTTTTGAGATCGCAAGAATCGGCCAATGCTCCGATGATCTCGGACTGTGTCATACGAGCCATAATTTAATTTTCCTCCAAAGTGGTTTGAGTATTAATAATTCATTAAAGAACTGAAATGCCAGCGAAAATGAACCAACAACGTCGGGTTGTATTTTCTAATCATTCAGCCAGCCTGATGGTCGGGGCGGCAAGATTCGAACTTGCGGCCTCACGGTCCCAAACCGTGCGCACTACCAAGCTGTGCTACGCCCCGTTATTTCGTTTGCGAAACGGTTCCAAGCATCGAATTTTACAGGCGAATAATGTGCGGGTCAAGCGAAATCGCGTAAATATCGGATTATTTTTGAAATTGCGGCGGCCCGGTGGCTGATATTTTGCTTCACATCGTCGGGTAATTCGCCGAAAGTTTGCTCTAATCCATCGGGAATAAAGATCGGATCGTATCCGAAACCGTTCGTGCCTTTTGGTTCTGCGGCGATTACGCCGGTGCAAATTCCTTCGGCTTCGAAAACGATAACACCGCGTTCATCTGCAACGGCAATGTGCGATACGAACCGGGCGGCGCGATTTCGATCGCCGGATGATTTTATCTCGGTCAACAGCATTTCGATCTTTTTATCATACGACAGAGACGTGCCGCCATACCTCGCCGAATGAATGCCGGGCGCTCCGCCGAGTGCGTCGACCTCAAGACCCGAATCGTCGGCGATCGTCCGCATTCCGGTTTGCAGCGCGTAACCGGCGGCCTTCAGTCGCGCGTTTTCGGCGAAGGTTGCACCGGTTTCATCGACTTCTTTTATCGTATCGGGAAGCCCGACAAGTTCTATCTCTGGAATTTGTATCAGGCGGTGCAGTTCACGGATCTTGCCGTGATTTTTTGTGGCGAGAATAAATTTCATAATCGGTTCACCAGCATCGGAAAGACTAAAAAAAACTCTCCGAAGCAATATTGCAGATATAAATATCACGAACGTTCGCTGAAAAATCAATTGCGTCAGGGGCGTTGTTTGCTGTATAAAATAGATAGCGGCTAAACCGCTGCCTGCCTGCTCATCGAAATTCAAGACGAGGAAAAAGAAAGTTGAATGCTGCTGCAAGCCATTCCGACATTCTCGAATTAGTCGAGGTGCCGAGAAAATCGGAATCGAAAACCGAGACACCGACCGACATTGAACGGTCGATGGATGCGTTGTATTTTGAACTCGGACTTTGGATTCGAAGCCTTGAGAATCTATGTTCGATGGGGCGTTCGGCATATTCCGGTCTGCGCGCCGAGGCCGCAGACGCCGACCCGTCGATCGAACTAAGCATCTATCGCTCGATTCTGCTGCATTGCTGCGAGCTTTCGCAGATGCTCGGTGCTGAGATGCTGAGCGGAAAGGCGCCTTACGATGAGTCATTAGAAGAGATCGAACGATTTTCCGCCGATGCACTTGCGTTGAATAATGCAATTTCGCGAGCGGCGGAGCTTGGCATTTCTGAAGTGAGCGCATGGTCCGCGATGCTCGCGCTTCAATTGCGGCGAACCGCGATATACACGCGTTTCGATATTGAATTCGAGCGCTATGGTGAAGAGGCTCTTCCGTCGGCGATACATCATCTCTTGTCGAAACTCGAACCCGATTCTGAAGATATGCGCGACCTGAAGCGTTTTCTGCCGCGGTTTGGCGGCTTGCTCCGTTGTTTGTCGATGGTCGGCGCAATGATTGATCGCGATGCGGCTATGCGTCCGGCATTGGCGATCTTTGCTTTCATTTACGAAACGGTTAACAACCTGGTCGCAGACATCAACACGAGGCTCGCAGCCAGATCAGACGAAAACTCCGAAATTTTTGGGCTCATGGATGCGGCTTCATATACGCTTTCGATCGAGACAAAGCGGGTCTTTTCTCACGAACTCTCGGCGATCCGCGGCGTTCAAACCTCAACGACCGTGCTCGCACGCATCGAAGCGGCTTATGGCGTTTTGAACGACAATCTTCGTCAGGTGCTGACAGGGTTTGCACAGCATGCAAATCCACAAATGGCGGCGGCCGAAGTCTTCCCCGAATTTCGAATCAAGCTTGAGCGATCCATCGATCTGCGTTCGCGTCTCAGTGCAATACTCGAATCGCTTCGAAAGATCGAACCGGCACCGGATCAAAAAGGAATGCAAACACTCAACGGTGACCTGGCCGCTTTTCTAAATGAACCGGTCAGTTGTCTTTTCTACAAAGACCGCGAAACCTTTGAGAGGTTTTGCGGCGAGCTGCAAATAACAAAAGATCTAAAAGACGCAGGACCGATCCTGCATCGGTTTCTTGCCTACGTCGAAACGCTTTTCGGCCAGGTTCAGCTGCGGGCAGTATTGGCAAATCATCCGCCAAGCAAATAATCATTGTGAACGCAGCGTTGCCAGCGGCTTTTTCAAAAGCACGTCAAAGCTCGCAATTGCTCCGACCGCCATTACGATCAGTGTAGTGATAGCGATACCGCCGATCAACAAAAAAGGATCGAATGTCCACTCGATATCGAGCACATAACGGCTGACCGTGTATGACAAAACAAGCGCGAAAACCGACCCGATAACTCCGGCTAAAAAGCCAAGCACGCCGTATTCGGAAAGCAGAATTGCAGCAAGCGACGCACGCCTTGTGCCGAGCGTTTTCATTATCGCGTTCTCATAAACACGCTGTGATTTCGTCAATGCGATCGAACCGATCAGGATCAAAATTCCGCTCAAAATAACAAAGCTGCCGACAAACGAAACGGCGATCACAAAATTGTTTATCAGCCGCTGAACCGTTTCGAGGATGTCGGCAACATCGAAGACCTGAACATTCGGAAAACGATCAAGCACCGCTCGCTGAAGACGCTGCCGCTCGGTCGAACCGATACGACTAAGCGTTGTCGCCGCAAAACTCTGCGGCGCGGCGTCGAGCACCCCGGGTTTGAAAACGAACATAAAAACATTTCTCGAATTGCGAAAGTCGATCTTTCTAAGACTTCCTACACGAGCAGTTATTCGCCGGGCAGAGATATCGAAGGTCATCGAATCGCCGGGTTTTATTTTCAGACCTTTTGCGAGACCCTCGTCAACCGAAACTTCGGGCACGTCCGATTCCATGTTCCACCAGCGGCCCGCAACTATCGTTTCGTTTTCGTTTAGATTTGGTCGATACGTTACGCCGAATTCCCGGCCGATCTGCGCACGCTGCTGGCGGACTTCATTTGTAAGATTGCCGCCTGTAGGTTCGCCATTCAGGAAACCAATTCGAGCCCGCACGATAGGTGTTATATCGGGCGTTTCGCCGGCCCGTTCCTCCACCAACTTTACCAAATCATCTTTCTGGCTTTGTTGGATGTCGATCAAAAACAAAGTCGGAAGGCTTTGATTACGCGAAAAATCGAACTCGCGTACGAGATTTGTCTGCATCGATTGAACCGCCAAAACGACGAAGGCGCCGAGTCCGACGGCGAGCAAAATTATCCGAGTTTGATTGCCCGGCCTGTAAAGGGAATTGATCCCTTGCTTCAACGCAAACGACCCGAAAGGTTTCAGACGCCGGAGAAGTTTTGTCAAAACTATTGCCGCTAAATAAAGAACTGCGGTCGTAATCCCCAAACCGCCGAGAAAAAACAAACCAACCAAAAACGATCCTGCCTGCCAAACCGCGAGGCCAAGAAGCCCGACAAGGCTGAGCGCTCCAAAAAGCCATTTGGTCTTATCGAGCTTTCGAATGGCGGCGTTATTTTCATCGCGAAGCAACAGCCGCGGCTTGATGTTTCGTATTTGCAGCAGCGGCAATGCGGAAAAAAGCAGCGAGATCAGTACGCCGAGAATCAGGCCCTGAACTACGGTCGAGACGCTCACCGAATAGGTCATCTTTGGCGGCAAATCCTCTGCAAAACGCAAACGCACAAACAAAAGCGCAAGCTGTGCAAGGACGACGCCGAACAGGCTGCCGGCAAACCCAAGCGTCAAGATCTGGAGAAGGTAAACAGTGATGATTCGGCTGCCGCTTGCCCCGAGGCATTTTAGAACTGCGACCGATTTTCGCTTTTGCTCGACGAACGCGCGCGAAACATTCCAGACGCCGATGCCGCCGAGAACGAGAATTAACAAACCCGTAAGCGCGAGATAATTTTCCGTGCGTGCAAACTGTTCGCCGATTCGCTCCTGTGTTTCGCGATACGATCTAACCGAAATCGTCGTATTGGTCAGCGCTTCGCGGAGTTGGGTTACAAGAGCGGTAGGATTGTCCGAGGTTCGATATAGAATTCTGCGGGAGACTCGGCTTGTGTTTCGACTTATGCCGGCTTCGTCAAAGGCTTTCTTTTGCACAAATACGCGACCGCCGAGACGAAAGCCGCTCGTGCCGCCCGGCTCTTCGTCGAAGACCGCTCGTATCTCAAATTCACCTTCGCCGATCTTGATCTTTTCGCCGACTTTCGTTTTAAGATCGTCAAGGATAATTCGCGCAACGACCGCGCCGTTGTTTTCGAGCAGTTTAAAGTCGAACGGCTTGCCGTCATCAAGCACAAAGCTGCCGACCAGCGGAAACGGCGGCGCAATGCCCTTTAGCTCTACCATTCGCAAGCTCTCGTTCTTTACGTCCGAGGGGCGTGCCATCGAGGAAGTTGTAACAACTTCGTTTCGTTCTTCGATTATGTTTGAATTCGAGATAACCGAGTCGATCTTTGCAAGATCGACAGGCGAATAATCGTTTGTCGAAATGATCTCGAGATCGGCGGTCATCAGCGCCCGCGCGTCCGTGCCGACCGACCTCATCACGTTCTGAATAAGCGAACGCAGCGCGACCACCGACCCGACGCCAAGCGCGATGCACAAAAAGAAAAACAAAAGCCGCCGCCAAGAGCTGCGTATCTCGCGTCGGGTTAGGTTGATGATGAATCTCATAGATTCTTTCAAAAAATACAAAGAAAGAATTAGCCACAGATAAACACAGATTCACACAAATAAATTCGAATCGGCCAATTTTCTTTTATCTGCGTTCATCAGCGGTTAATTCTTTTTCCTTATCGCTTATGACCGCGCCGTCTCGAAGGACGATCTGCCGCTGTGCTCGGCTGGCTAACTCGATGTCGTGCGTGACGAGCACGAGCGTGATGTCGTTTCGATCGTGCAGATCGGTCATCAGGTCGAAGATATGCTGGCCGTTTTTTGAATCGAGATTGCCGGTCGGTTCGTCGGCAAGCAATATCTTTGGCTCATTTGCGAATGCACGCGCGATGGCAACACGCTGCTGCTCGCCGCCCGAAAGTTCCGACGGGTAATGATGTCCGCGGTTGGTCAGATCGACGTCAGCAAGAAGTTTTTCGGCGCGTTCGCGTGCACTATTCGACCCGCGAATTTCAAGCGCTATCAGTATATTTTCAAACGCGGTTAGACTCGGTATCAAGTGAAACGACTGAAAAACAAATCCGATCTTTTGGCTGCGAATATCCGCAAGCGCGTCTTCGCTCATCGTAGTTATCTCGCCGCCGTCTATCGTGATCGTGCCGTTTGTCGGCGCGTCCAAACCGGCGATCAACCCAAGCAGTGTCGATTTGCCGCTGCCCGACGCGCCCGTCAACGCGACAAACTGCCCTTCCGGGATATCGATCGACACATCCGACAGGATCGTCAGGTCTTCCGTTCCCGACCGGACCGTTTTTGTAACGTTCTTAATCGCGATCATATAATCTAAATCGTGAAGCGTTGGCTCAGAAATGTAAAATCGGGTTGCGGGTCATTCTGATTTTATTTTCATATTTTCGCCTCCGTTATTGGGTTTCTTTGTGTAATTTTGTGTAATTTCGTGGATATTCTTATTCTCTTTTAAAGCACTGTCCACAAAAATACACCAACAAATCCTGATTCGAACTATAAATACGCGGTTGGATTCGGGGAAGTTCGAAACAAGTGCGAACAAAGCGAAAACTTTGGACGTAAACTGCATCAAATAATTATGAAGCGAACCGTGCAATTTTTCCTGTTAATTTCTCTTGCAATGTTGATCGCGGCTTGTGGCGTTCAGCAATCGGCGGCGGTCGATGTCGATTCAAAGCCGCTCGTGTTGCCAAAAAATGTTTCGGCAAGCCCGAAGATAATTGCATTTGGCGACAGTCTTACCGCCGGTTTTGGCTTGGAAGAAAATCAATCGTATCCGTATCTGCTGCAGCAAAGATTGAACGCCGAAGGTTTTGATTATGAAGTAATAAACGCGGGCGTTTCGGGTGATACAAGCCTCGGCGGTCTTGAGCGGATCGATTGGACGCTCGAGAATGAAAACGTAAAAATTCTGATACTAGAACTCGGTGCGAACGACCTGCTTCGCGGACTTCCGCCTGCGAAAATGAAAGAGAATCTCGACAAGATAATAGAGAAAACGAAAGCTAAAAATGTGATGGTTTTATTTTGCGGAATGCTCGCACCGCCGTCGGCGGGGGCGGATTATCAACGCGATTTCTCAGACGCATTTCCAGACCTCGCCGAAAAACACAAGGTCGCTTATCTGCCATTCCTGCTCGACAAGATCGCGCTTAATAAAGACCTCAACCAGGCCGACGGCATTCACCCAAACCCCGAAGGCACGCGGCTGATGACGGAAAATATTTACCGTGAACTAAAGCCGCTGCTAACCCGGTAAATCGACCGAACGATTCATTGTCCCAATGCGGTTTTGAGATGCGATTCCATCGATGGTCCTGGAATGATCTTGATTTGAAAGTCTCCAACCCGTCCGCTGCGCACATATAATTCGACGAATTCACACCTTATCAACCGCTGCGGCAATGTCTGTGCGATCAAAGCGTCCGGATTTCCGGCGCGCGGGCTGCGGTCGATCTTTACATCAGCCGGAAAGTCGATTTTTACTTTAACGACATAGCATTCGGCCGTAGCCAGATCCGCCCCGTGAACGAGACAGTTTTTCCACTCGTTTTGCGAAAAATAGAGCTTGCCTTCACCGTCGGCGGTTAACCCGAAATTCCTTATGTTGAAAAGCAGCTTTTCTGCATTTGCCCCGTGAAAAAGAGAATGTAACGCCATATGGATTTTGACCTCAACTACGTGGAATTTGTGATGAACTAATGATACACCCGATGGCCATTTCAATGTGTCATTTTTTTGTCGAGTTGAAGAAGCGGTTTGTAGGCAAAAGAGCATTTCGGGTAATCTCGACCTATGAATGTTACACATCTTGAATGCGCACTATGCGGTTTACGCCACGAGGCCCGCGTGCTGCAGAACTTATGCGTGGAATGCGGCAAGCCGCTTCTTGTCCGCTACGATCTCGAAGCGGCATCGCAAACGCTTACGCCCGCAAGCCTGAAAGAACGCGAATCATCGCTCTGGCGTTACCGCGAGGTTTTGCCTGTTGATGATTGGAGCAACATCGTTTCATTCGGCGAAGGTTGGACGCCGCTATTGAATGCCGGAAGACTCACCGAAACGCTTCCGGTCAGTATCAATTTATATATCAAGGACGAAGGGCAAAATCCGACGCAGAGTTTTAAGGCTCGTGGGATGACGGCCGCGATCTCGATGGCGAAGGAACTCGGTGTGCGAAGAGTCGCCGTTCCTTCCGCCGGAAACGCCGCAGGTGCAATGGCTGCATACGCGGCCCGTGCCGGAATGGAAGCATATATTTTTATGCCCGCCGACACGCCGCAGGCGAATATCGTCGAATGTCGGCAAACCGGTGCACACGTAACGCTCGTTGACGGCTTGATTACCGATTGCGGAAAAATGGTCGCCGAGAAAAAAGATGCAGAAGGCTGGTTCGATGTTTCGACTTTAAAAGAGCCGTATCGCGTCGAAGGTAAAAAGACGATGGGATACGAGCTTGCTGAACAGCTTAATTGGGCTTTGCCCGACGTTATCATCTATCCAACCGGCGGCGGGACCGGTTTGATCGGAATGTGGAAAGCCTTTGACGAGATGGAGCAGATGGGCTGGATCGGTTCAAAACGCCCGAGGATGGTGTCGGTTCAATCGACGACATGCGCGCCAATCGTGCAAGCTTTCGAAAAAGGCGAGCGTTTTGCGGATGAATTCGAAAACGCATCAACCGTCGCTTCCGGTCTTCGCGTACCGAAGGCCATCGGCGATTTTCTGATACTCGACGCCATCCGCGCATCCGGCGGAACCGCGATCGCCGTAACCGACGCAGAACTCACCGCCGCCGTCGCCGAGATCGGCGCCGCAACCGGCATTTTCGCTGCCCCCGAAGGCGCCGCCTGCCTGCCCGCATTGCGTAAACTAATCGCCGACGGAAAGGTCGATTCCGGCGAAACCGTCGTCCTTTTCAACACCGGCTCCGGCATAAAATACCTCGAAGCCTTCGCCTGAAAAACATTGATTTATTTAGGCTTTCGGGCTATTCTTCGATTGAGGAAATATGATCACCGTACGCGGCAAAATTGAAAACGGCAAAATTCTTGCACTCGAACCCATAGACGACGAGTTTGAAGGGCGAGACGTCGAGATTACGTTTGACGAAAAACCGAATGGAAGCAATGGTTCTGAAGATTTGTCCGCCATTGAAAATGACTG
This sequence comes from Pyrinomonadaceae bacterium, assembly GCA_050748285.1. Lineage (GTDB taxonomy): Bacteria > Acidobacteriota > Blastocatellia > Pyrinomonadales > Pyrinomonadaceae > OLB17. The sequence continues at coordinate 6,516 of JBOGOW010000038.1, read as the reverse complement.
GCAGCGATTAATGGATGCAATCGAACGGAATCAGATAAGCACCGGAATCGGCGACTTGGCGCACCAACACGACCATTTCCTTTATGGCACCCCCAAACGTGAAGATTGAGCCGCGATCAGTTGTTTTTGTCGATACATCGGCGCTCGTTGCACTGGTTGATAATACGGACTTCTTTCATACCGCTGCGCGCGAGATTATGTACGAACTTCGCCGAAATCACGTTCGTTTCTGTTTTACCAAATTGATTATTGTTGAGTTTCTCAACTCATTGTGTTCGGTGAAGTTCAGAAAACGCGCAATTGATCTTGCCGATTCGATGGATAGTCTGGAGAGCGTCTCGACTATTTCACTCGATGATTCTTTGTATGAAAGGGCATACGAACTTTACCGAAATCGGCCAGATAAAAACTGGAGCCTTACCGACTGTGCAAGTTTCGTCGTGATGAAAGATCGCGGAGTGGATTTGGCTTTCACGTCGGACAAGCATTTTGAACAGGCCGGGTTCGTAGGGCTTTTAGAAAACTAAGAATCTGCTCGAATACTATTATTTGCTAGACTTCTCCTGACTTGCTTTGACCTGTCTTACATACTCCGTGTAATCGCCAAAATCGCGGTGTTCGATGACTTTGCCGTCTTTGATCAGCAGTGTTACTACGAGCGGCATTGTTATTGTCGTGATGCCGTTTTGGCGGTTGCGGAAGCCGAATATCAGATCCAGTTCGAAAGCGGCGGCGTTGCTTGAAAAGAATGTACGGCTGAGCTTTGCTTTCATGCCGGTCAGCGATGCGTAGCCTTCGCGGAAATTTTTTAACACATCAGCTTTTCCCACGGGCCGCTTGTCGCCGAACATGCCGTGGGCGGTCGGGTCTTCGAATGTGATGTCCGCGTGCATTAACGGTTCCATCTTGTCCCAATCCATCGCCATATAAAGATCGAAATACTTCGTCGCGATCCCTTTGGTCGCTGCGGTCGTTTCGGCGAATTTGTTTTGCTGTGCGTTCGCCGCAAATGCGGCAAACAGTATAAGTAAAATTGCGTATTTTTTCATATAACTCCTACTTTCTTTATTTGCTTTAGGCTTGTTTTTTCTCAGTGTGTTTAGTGGAAACCTCTGCGGACTCAGTGTTTATGATCTTTTTTTTTAACACGGGGGACACAAATTTAGGACACAGAGGACTCAGAGTAAAAAGCAACAATCCAAGATTCTGTTCACGGTTGTTTTTTGCAGTTTTCCGTGACCATCGCGAAAAAATTATCGGCGGTCGCAAGCTTCTTTCGGTCGATGCCGCGAAGTGCATTCTTTCTGTTTTGCCTTACGACTTGCCCGACCTTTTCGATGATTGCATCGCCCGATCGTGTTACAGCGAGAGTTGAACGTCGCCTGTCGCCAGCGTTTGTTTTTCGCTTTAAGTAACCGGCTTTGACCAGCAGTTCGATAATCCGCGTAACCGACGCATTATCTTTGAATACGGCATCTGCAATTTCGATTTGCGGAACGCCCGGTTTTTCGTTGATCGTCGTCAACAAGAGCCATTGATCGATGGTGATCGCAAAGCCCGCTTTTCGAATTTCGCGTTGCGCAAATTGGCGATATGTCCGTATCGCCTGCTCTAATTTGTAAAAGATCGTCCGGTCGAGTGTGCCCATTTACATTCTCACAATATAATGAATATACATATCAATAATTGATATGTCAAGTAATAGTTCGCAGCCAATATTTTAACCGATCCGATCGGGATCGCGCAGAGTTCGATCTGCGGATTCGAAAGACGCGGCCTGTATGGGTTAAGATATAGTTAATTCAGCTTGACGGCAGGGAGGCGCGATTTCCCCGTGACACCTGCGGTCAAGTATTTTTATGAACAGTCTTGTTTTTTCTAATATGTTCCATCGTCCGGCGCGGACGATCGTAAGCATCGTCGGCATCGGGATCGGCGTTTTGCTGATCGCTTTTACGATCGGGCTGGCGAACGGCAGCCTGCGCGAGCGTGCCGAGCGCGAGGCGAATGTCGGTGCGGAAATAATGTTTCGTTCATCGGGCAGCATCGGCTTGAGCGGTTCGGACGGAATGCGCCTTCCCGTTTCGCTGATCGAGGAAGTGAAAAAAGTCGAGGGCGTCGCGGCTGCGGTTCCGATCGCGCAAAACAGCGTGCAGGCGACCGACGGCATTACCGGCAGCCGCTTGATCGACGGCATCCATTTCGAAGAATATTCGGCTGTCGCGGGAATGTATGTGATCGAGGGCCGACCATTTGTCGAGGGACGCGACGAGATAATGACCGACACAGCATGGATATCGAATCGCGGGCTTAAGATCGGCGACAAATTTAAAATTTACGAGCGTGATTTCGAGATCGTCGGAACCTATGAACCGAGTGTCGGTTCACGTATAAAAATTCCACTTCTTACTATGCAGACGCAGCTCGGCGCCGAGGGGCGAGCATCCGCATTTCTTGTAAAGGTGAAAGACGGCTACACGCCGGAAGCGGTCGGTGAAGCGTTGGCAAAACAGTTTCCCAAACATCAGATGCTGTTGACGAGCGAGCTCGAAGAGCTGTATATGCAGGGCGTTCCGGCATTGCGCGTGTTTTTGAACGTCGTCGTCGCCGTCGCCGGTGCGGTCAGCGCGCTCATCATTTTGCTAACGATGTACACGACGGTAACCGAACGCACACGTCAGATCGGCGTGCTGAAATCGCTCGGAATGTCGAAGACAAACATCGCGTTTACGATACTTCAGGAGGCATTGCTTATCACATTCGCCGGCGTAGCATTTGGCATAATAACGACCTATATTTTGAAATTTGTCCTCTCGCACTGGACAACGCTTAAGGTCGAGATCGACCCGCAGCTTCTGCTGAATATTCTTATCGTCGGCTTGGTCAGCGGCACAGTCGGCGCACTTTATCCCGGTTTGCGAGCCGCTCGCCTCGACGCGGTCGATGCCCTAAATTACGAATGAGCACCGACATCGTAACGACAGCAAGTATCAATCCGGGAGAGTATTTTCGCGAAAGCGGGGTCGCGTTTGGCCGACTCACCATCGCATGCATTTTAGGCCTACTCGTCATCGGCGGATTTCTTCTACGCACCAACCAACTTAGCGACGAAAGCCTCGGCGAGGACGAATGGAAAAAGCTCGAGACGGTCGAGGAATACCGCACCAATGGTTTGACTGGCGCAAACGGCGAGCATCCGTTCCTCTTAAAAGGAATGTTGACGGTCAGTGTTTCAGCGGCCGGTTATTGGAACTTAACGACGCTTGTCCAAAATTCCCCATCGCTTTTTATTCCGGTCGAAAGCGCGGTTAGATTTCCCGTAACACTTTTCGGAGCCTTTTCCGCGATTCTCATCTTTTTGATCGCATCGATGTTATTTGGTCAGGATGTCGGGCTGATCGCCGCCGCGATGTGGGCATTCGATCCCTCGGGCATCGGCTTAGCGCGTATTGCAAAAGAGGACGTTGTGATGACGTTTTTCATTATGCTTTCCGCATACTTTTTACTCAAGGGACAGATCGCCGCCGAGAATGGCGAAGGCAAATGGGCGAAATGGATGTGGGCGGCGGCGGTCGCTTACGGCGCGTTGATGGCGACGAAGTATATGCCGCATTTTCTTGCGATATTGACCGCTTACTACTTCGTTTTTCAAGGTCTGCCGGCGGCCAAATGGCGGTTCGGCCAAAAGCGTTGGTTCGTTTTTCTGGTTATCCTCGGCGTTTCATTTCTGCTGTTTAATCCGACCATTTTATTGCCTGACACATGGCGTCAGATCGCTGCGTTCGTCAGCGAAAACCGCGTAGGCTATAAGGTCGAGAGCAGTTACGAATACATGGGCCACATTTACCGCAACAAATTGTCGTTGTGGTTTTTTGGCATTCCGTGGCATTTCTTTTATGTATTTATTTTGGTCAAGCTGCCGGTAACGACGATCGCCGGAACATTTGCCGGCGTCGTATTGATGTTTCGCAAGCAGCTTGGCGACGGTCGTTATTTCGTATTCTGGTGGTGCTTTTTTTGGTTTATGCCGTTCTCGATACTGGGCGGAAAGTTTACGCGCTATTTCGCATTTGCGTTGCCGATCGTGCATATAATTTCGGCTGTCGGCGTTGCCTGGTTTGCGCGAAAATTGTCTGAATTGTTTACAGGGAAAAATGCGATCTCATCCGCGAACCGGAACGGCGTTTTTGCCTCACTTCTATTGATAGCAGCGATCGTTCCGCTTGCAGGGTCGCTGCGGGCGATGCCGCATTATCGGCTCTTTACGAATATTTTCGGCGGCGGAATGCAGAACGCCGGATACTATTTTCCGCACGATGAATTTTTCGATGCAAGGCTGGGCGAAACTGCAAAAGTAATAGCGGCAAACGCGCCGCCGAATGCGCGCGTTTATAGCGAAACGGCGCGCCTTATGGATTTTCAACTGCATCGCGAGGGTCGGGACGACATCGAATCCGTTTGGCTTTCCGATCCTTTTGAGCTTGCAAAAATGCGTTTCGGCGATATTGTTATCGACGCGCGCGGACGCCGATATTTGAGTAATTTCAAATTGCTCGATAATCTGAATTCAACTTCCAAGCCCTTTGCCAAGATCGATCTTGGTCCGGTTCCGGCTGTAAAGATCTTTACTATCGACGATTCAAATATAGAAATATTTCGCCGGAAATAAACGAATTGCCTGAAGGCACAGACGGTCGCTGCATTGGCGAGTTCGCCTGCGAATGTATAAACTATCTATTTGCGCTATGCGTATAGGATAGTTTTGAGATGAAGATCGCAATTGTGGGGAGCGGCCCTGCAGCGGCAGGCGTTTTGATCGGCCTGCACGACAACGCTCCCGACGCCGACATTACCATTTTCGATATAGGGAAGATACCGGATGTAAATCCCGTCCATACCCGTGCGCCCAAAGAATGGTCGGAAGATGAATATAGCGATCTGCACTCGCAGATAAAATCACAATTTGGGTTCGCCTTTCCACCGCCGAAAACTTTCTTTGGACAAGGGCTTCGCAAGCATCAGGCCGGTGAGAACGCAAAGCCTTTTATCAGCGAATTTTATGGCGGTCTTAGCCGACATTGGAGCGCGAGCGTATTCCCGTTTGTCGAAAGCGATTTTGGCGGATGGCCGATCAGGCCCGAAGAGCTTTCGCCATATTACGCCGAGATCTCCGACAACATCGGAATCTCCGGCAGGCACGATGAACTGAACAGCTATTTCGGCGAAGATTTCGTAAACCGACCGCCGATCGATGTCCCGCGGCCGATCGAGATTTTGAACGATCACATCAACTCGCAAACCGAACAAAAGGGAAACTACAAGATCATTTCAGGGCTTAATCGGCTCGCCGTTGAAACACGGAGCGAAGCGGCAAATTCCTGCGTATATTGCGGCGAATGCATGTACGGATGTTTTCGCAGCTCGATCTACGATGCTACGCGAACCGTCGAACAGGCGAAGGCTCGCGGTCAGGTGAATAACGTCATAAACGAAAAAGTGATCTCGGTTTCGAGCAGCGGCAGCGGCGTTTCGTTGCAAACCGAACGCGGCGAATACGGTGGTTTCGACAAGATTTATCTCGGTTCGGGTTGTTTTGGAACGTCGGAAATATTGATGCGTTCGCTCGGGATAAGCGACGGAATAACGGTAAAGGACAATAATTCTTACGTATTCCCGATCTTTTATCTCGGCGGCGTCGGTTCGAACGGCGATCATTCCGAATATATTTCGATCACGAACACAATTCTCGGCGTTGTGCCAAATGATCCAAAAGACCACTATGCACACGTCCATATTTCGCCGTTTGCGGATTATTATTGGCGGTATTATTTTCCGGTCGGATACTGGCGATATTTGAAATATTTCGCTTCAAAATTCAAGGCGCGAATGATACTTGCGAAGATGTATTTTCCGACCGAGATATCAAAATCTTATTCGCTATCTTTAAATGAGACGAATGGTTTTCGTGTTGAGAAAAAATCGTATGGCCCATCGGACAAAACGGCGCGCGATGTGCTCAAACATCTCCGCCGCGTCATCTCGGGTAAACGATTTTTTCTCCCGCCGGTCAAGCTCGTTCGGATGAGCACGAGTTCGCATTACGTCGGCGCATTTTCATACGGTGATGACAAAGTGCCGGTAAAACGAAACGGCGAAGTGCTGCCGAATATCTACATTGCCGATTCGTCCGTCTTTCCGGAAAGCCCTGCGCAAACGCTAACGTTTACAATAATGGCAAACGCCGCTCGAACGGCTCAGGAGTCGCTGGATGGCAAATAAACGGGTTGTTCTGACCGGCGCTCATTCGTATCTGGGCCAAAAACTTCTTGCATATCTTTTGGAAAAAGGCGGCTGCGAAGTTGCCGCATTCATTACGCCCTGGGCAAGTGAAAACGGACTATTTAAAGGCGAAGGCATTCGATATCTAAAGGCCGATCTGACGCTAGTATTAGACGATGATGCGGTTGACGCGGTTCGCAAAGCGGACCGCGTTCTTCATTTTGCATGGATCAGAGG
>JBOGOW010000037.1:0-16056 GCA_050748285.1 Pyrinomonadaceae bacterium | reverse complement strand
CCTCTGTAATGATCACGCCCGGCCGCCGAAGCTGCGTTACCGCCGGTGTTACTGCAAATTCGTACATAAAAACATTATACCCACGAAATACACGAAACACGCGAAAAGGGAAATTCATCATTTTCGTGAGTTTCGTGTATTTCGTGGGCGAAACTTCTTATGCCGCTGCGGCTTTCAGGTCGATCAGCGAATCGAGCGGCGTGAATTCCAGTCCCTGCGATTCCGCGACTGCTTCGTATGTCAATTTACCGGCAAAGGTATTCACGCCTTCGCGAAGTCCCGCATCGTCCTTGATCGCCGCCTCAAAACCTTTGTTTGCAAGATCGAGCGCATAAGGCAGCGTCGCGTTCGTCAGTGCAAATGTCGATGTTCGCGGCACAGCGCCGGGCATATTCGCAACGCAATAATGAAGCACGCCTTCCTCATAATAGGTTGGATTCGAATGCGTGGTCGCGTGCGTCGTTTCAAAACAGCCGCCCTGATCGACCGCGACATCGACGAGTACCGCGCCGTTCGGGATCAGCTTGAGCATATCGCGCGTAACAAGTTTCGGAGCCGCGGCACCGACGACCAATACGGCACCGATGACGAGATCGGCATGTGAGATCGCTTCTTCGATCGCATAGCGCGACGAAGCAAGCGTCTGAACTTTAGAAAGAAAAATATCGTCAAGCTCGCGAAGCCGGTCAAGATTTCGATCAATGATCGTTACATGAGCACCCAATCCAACCGCCATTTTTGCAGCTTCGGTTCCCACAATTCCGCCGCCGATGATGACGACATTCGCCGCCGGAACGCCCGGAACGCCGCCAAGCAAAATGCCGCGTCCGCCGTTCATTTTTTCGAGATATGTAGCTCCGACCTGCACCGACATTCGGCCGGCAACTTCCGACATCGGCGTCAAAAGCGGGAGCCTGCCTTGCCTATCGACTATCGTTTCATACGCAACGCCCGTTACCTTTCGTTCGAGCATCTGTTTTGTCAATTCAAGTTCCGGTGCAAGATGCAGATACGTGAAAAGCAGCTGATTCTCGCGCATTCGCGGATATTCCGGCGCAACCGGCTCTTTGACCTTTACGATCATATCTCCGGTTTGCCAAATCTCATCGGCCATGTCCAGCAGTTTTCCGCCCGCTTTTACATACTGCTCGTCCGCAAACCCCGAACCTTCGCCCGCCGTTTTTTGCACGTAAACGTCATGCCCCGCATGTGCCAATGCCTGAACACCCGCCGGCGTCAACCCGACGCGGTATTCGTTATCTTTTATCTCTTTCGGCAATCCGATTTTCATCATTAAGCTCCTAAGCTATAGATATTTCCAAACTAAAATGAATAAAAGATTATAAAACTATATGGCAATTAAGAAAAATCCCTGTTACTCGAAATTCTTACTTTCTCGATCTAAAATGACCAGATCATTGGAATCAATATCGTCGCCATGATCCAGAACATGATGTTGAGCGGCGTGCCGACCTTTACGAAATCCATAAATTTATATTGGCCCGGGCCGTATATCATCGTGTTCGTCTGATAACCGACGGGCGTCATAAAGCTGGCCGACGCGGCGAAGGTTATCGCCATCAGGAAAGGCGTTGGGTTAACGCCCATCGTCGCGGCTGTTGCGATCGCTATCGGTGCAAGCAGTGCCGCGGTTGCAGCATTCGACATTGTTTCCGTCAAAAGCGATGTGATCAAATAAAACGCCGAAACAAGTGCAACCGGTCCGAGCGCGCCGATATACCGAAGCATGTTCGATGACAACAGCGCGGCAGCACCGGATTGATCGAGAGCGGCGCCAAGCGACAAAACCCCGGCAAGCAAAAAGATGATCTTCCATTCGATCGCCTGATACGCCTCTTCTAGCGAAATGCAGCCGGTGAAAACGATGGCGATCGCACCCAAAAGAGCGGTAACGACAATCGGCGCAATATTGAGCGTGGCGGCGAGGACAACGCCGATCACTATCAAAATCGCAAATAGCGCCTTATCGCGGCGAAACGCCGTGGTTTCCATTTCCGAAGTGATTATGAATTCGCCGCTTTTTCGAAATGCGGGTATGCGTGTGCGTTCGATCTCCATCAGCAGAACGTCGCCGCCGCGAAGAATAGTATCGGACATCTTTTTATGCACAAGCCGTCCGCCGTGGCGTATCGCTAATACGGTCGCTCCGTAATTGTCGCGAAACTGTGCCTTTTGCAATGTGCTCGCGATTAGATTTGAGTTCGGTTCAATAACTGCTTCGAGAAGTCGGTAATTCGCAAGTGCGACATTTTCGTCGCCCCATTTTGTCTGCGGCTTTAATTGCACGCCCTGGCGTTCCTGCAGTGAACGAATCTTTTCCAGGTCGCATTGAATAAGCAGCACGTCGTCGGCTTGAAGCACCTCGTCCGGAGGTGGAAGTTGTATCGTTGTTTCGCCACGCTGGATCTTCAGGATCGTGAGATCAAGATCATGAACGAGCGGCGCATGTCGAATCTGTTTGCCAACGGAACCTGCATCGGGCAAAAGAACGACCTCGGTCAGATATTCACTCAGCGAAAAATCATCGATCAGCCCTTCGCCACCGCGACGTTCGGGTATCATCCGAATTCCGACGATCAAAAGATAGGCTGTCCCGAGCGCGAACATCGCCAAGCCGAGCGGGACAAATTCGAACATCGAAAAAGGCCGCAGCCCGTTTTTTTCAGCTATCGAACTGACAAGAATATTCGTTGACGTGCCAATTAGCGTGCACACGCCGCCGAACATCGACGCGAATGAAACGGGCATCAGTATCTTTGAAGCGCTGATCCCCGTTTCACGCGCAACGCCGAGCAAGATCGGCAGAAAGATCGCGATCACAGGCGTGTTGTTGATAAACGCCGACAGCAGACCGACGATCAGCATCACAGAAATAATGCCGACCCAAAATCCGCGCTTAAATACGCTGCTTGTAAAATCGCCGAGAAAATTTACCGCACCGGTTTTGAAAAGTCCCGCACTTAAAACAAACATTGCCGCTACCGTAACCGTCGCCGAATTGCTAAACCCGCCAAGCCCTTGCGCAGGCGTAATAATGCCGTTCACCAAAAGCAGCCCCATCACAATAAGCGCAACCAGATCGACCCGCAGCTTTTCCGTTACAAACAGAACCGCAGCAAGCACTAGCACTGCAAGAACGATGGTAATGTCAAGGGTCATAAGGTATGCGGTTTTATTTACCCATTCTAACCAAAATGGGTCTAAGGATGAAAAACAGCCGACACATGCCGGCTGATAGCTGTCAGCTCTTTTTCAACCTTTATTTCGATATTTACATTGACGCGAGCACGGCTCGGATCTCGCCATAGCTGTATTCGTCACCGAGAAATTCTTTAATCGGTGACAATGCTCCGCTGTCGGAAAATTGCAGGATCGCTTTTCTGATCGGCTCGACCTTGTGGTTTCCGACAAGCTCGTCGAGAGCAACCTTGCCGATTGGGATAAACCGAACAAGATGGTTTTCAACCGTGCTGATACCGATGCCGCGCGTTCTGGCGATCTCGGGGATCGTTTTTCCGCCGCGAAACATTTCGAGCGAGATCGCATAGGTATCGCGACCGTCGGCGTCGCGTTTTGTCCTGACCTTTCGATCGCGTTTTGCGGTTTTAAGATTTATTCGCGATTCGAGATCATTTGTCGCACAATAGTCAATAACCGCAGCAAGAAAATCGGTGCCGTATTTGTCGAATTTCAAATCGCCAACGCCGGAAATTCGGCGCATTTCGCTTCCGTGCTGTGGCAGATATGTCGCCATCTCAACAAGCGTCGCGTCGGAAAAAATAAAATAGGGCGGCACATTTTCACCCTTTGCAAATACCGTTCGAAGCTCGCGTAAATCATCGAATAACTCCTGAATATAAGGATGCGAAACCTGAGCGACAAGCGATTTCTTTTCCTCTCTGATCTTTACCTTAATTAACTCGACGCTCGTATTTCCACGCAGCACGTCGCCGCTTTTTTCTGTCAAAACAATGATTGGATATTGACCCTCGGTCTGCGCAATGTAGCCCTGCGAGATGAGGTCCTTAAAATAATTGAACCAGTTGTCTTTTGAAATATCGGCACCGACGCCGTAAGTTTTTAGGCTTTTATGAGCGTCGCGAATGCTGGTGGCTTTTGAACCGCGAAGAAAATCGATAAGGTAGGCCATTCCAAATCGCTGGCCCGTTCGCGTTACGGCACTCAGTGCCTTTTGCGCGATGATCGTGCCGTCGAATTTTTCAAGAACCGTTGTGCAGTTGTCGCAACTGTCGCAATCTGCGTCCAAATCTTCAGAGAAATATTTGAGCAAAAAGCGTCTGCGGCATGACGTCAGATCGCCGAATTTGCCCATCTGATTCAGCTTTTTCAGCATTATTTCGGTCTGCTGTGTATTGCCTTCGACCTCGGCAAAGCCTTTAAGCTTTATCACGTCGGCCCAACTGAAAAACAATAGCGCGTCGCTCTGCAAACCATCGCGGCCCGCACGACCGGTTTCCTGATAATAACTCTCGACATTTTTCGGCAAATCCATGTGAATCACAAAACGCACATTCGATTTGTCGATGCCCATTCCAAATGCGATCGTTGCGACAACGATCTTCGTTTCGTCGGTGATAAACGACCGCTGATTTTTGTCGCGCGTTTTTTTGTCGAGACCGGCGTGGTATGGCAGCGTGGAAAATCCTTCGTCCCGAAGATCGGCGGCGAGCGAATCGACCGAACTGCGGCTCAGGCAATAAATGATGCCGCTTTCCTCTTTGCGCGATTCGAGATAATCGAGAAGTTGGTCATACGAGTTTCGCTTCGGCTCGACCCTGTAAAAAATATTCGGACGGTTGAAACTCGAAACGAAAACGTCGGCGCCTTTAATGTTCAGCCGTTCGACTATGTCCTTGCGGACAAGTTTGTCGGCGGTTGCCGTAAGGGCGATTATCGGAATCGACGGAAATTCCTGTTTGAGCGCCGCGAGCCGCAAATATTCGGGCCGAAAATCGTGTCCCCAACTCGAAATGCAGTGAGCTTCGTCGATCGCAAAAAGCGAAATATTGATCCCGCGAAGAAAGTCGAGAAACTGATCGCCGCTTTGGAGCAGCCGTTCGGGAGCAACGTAAAGCAGTTTTAATTTGCCGCTGCGAACATCGCGAAAAACCTCTACCTGTTCGGCACCGGTCTGCGTCGAATTAAGAAACGCCGCCTCGACCCCATTATTTTTCAATGCATCGACCTGATCGCGCATCAACGCGATCAATGGCGAAATAACGACGGTCAAGCCGTTCTGCAACAGCGCCGGAATCTGATAGCAAAGCGATTTTCCGCCGCCCGTCGGCATCAAAACGACGCAATCTTTTTTCTCAAGCACAGCCGCAATCGCCGCTTCCTGATTCATCCGAAACGAATCATAGCCGAAGCGGTGTTTGAGAATTTGATTTGCAATTTCAATGGACATCTTACGGCGAATCACAATAAAAATATCAGACAGATATGTTCTTCAGTGTTGATCCGCAGATCATTTTTCTTTACGAGATTCTAAACCTGTCGAAATCTTATCTCAACTGGTCTAATAAAGTGACGAATATTGCCTTGACTCAATCATATGTTTCATACATATTAATATGTATGAGAACGACGCTGATTATCAAGGATGAAATTTTGGAAAAGGCCGCCGCAATGACCGGACTGAAAGAAAAAACCGCACTCGTTCACGCCGGGCTTGAAGCTCTGATCGAAAAAAAGGCTCGGGAACGTCTGGCTGCCCTCGGCGGATCTGACCCCAAAGCCGAAATGGGTCGAAGACGTCGATGATAGTCGTTGACACATCTGTCTGGATCGACCACCTCCGTTACTCAGAGAAGCGACTCATCGAACTTCTTAAGAGCGGCTCAGTTTTGGTTCATCCTTTAGTTATCGAAGAATTGGCCTGTGGGCACCTTAAAGATCGTTCAAAGATTATTGATCTTCTGCACGCTTTGCCTACTGCACCCGTTGCCTCTCACAATGAGATTCTCAACCTTATCTCGAACAAAACCCTTTTTGGCGTCGGCCTTGGTGCCGTTGACGTCCATTTGATCGCCTCCGCATTACTCGCCGGCGCCAGTCTTTGGAGCAAAGATAAATCACTATCGCGCGAAGCAAATCGGTTGGGTCTATAGGCGGTACTAAATCTCAACCGTGTCGATCTGCGCTTTTTGGAGTTTTCCGGAATAATCGACATAGAGGGCTTTCCATTCGCTGAAGATGTCGAGAACCTGCGTGCCGGCTTCGCGATGGCCGTTGCCGGTGGCTTTTGTCCCACCGAAAGGCAGGTGAACTTCGGCGCCGATCGTGGCCGAATTTACATAGCAGATTCCTGTATAAAGTTCCTGCATCGCGTGGAATGCGTTGTTGACGTCCTGTGTGTATATGGCCGATGAAAGGCCGTATTTCACGCCATTTACTATGTCGATCGCTTCGTCGAGATTTGAAAATGGAACGACCGATGTTACCGGCCCGAAGATCTCTTCCTGCTCGATCCGCATTCCGCGCTTTACATCTGTGAAAACCGTCGGCTCGACGAACCAGCCGTTTTTTAGATCGCCTTTCGTCAGCCGCGAGCCGCCGCAGGCGAGTGTCGCTTTGTCGATATTTTGGCCGATGCGAATATAAGCAAGTATCTTTTGCATCGCGTCCTCGTGGATAACCGGCCCGACCTCGGTCTTGGCATTCAGGCCGTTTCCTACGCGAAGAGCGTTGACCCGTTCGACGAGTTTCGCACAAAATTTCTTATAAATTTTCTTATGAACAACAAGCCGCGAAGATGCGGTACAACGCTGACCGCTTGTGCCGAACGCGCCCCAAAGCGAGCCTTCGACGGCGTTGTCGATACCGGCATCGTCCATAACAATTATCGCGTTTTTCCCGCCCATTTCGAGCGAGACGATCTTGTTGTCCCGTGCGCATTGCTCCGCAATTATTCGACCCGTGTCGGTCGAACCGGTGAACGAAACAAGCCGAACATCATTATGCCCAACGAGCGCGGCACCGGCCTCGCCAAATCCGTTGACAAGATTCACGACGCCTTTCGGAATGCCGGCTTTTTCACACGCTTTTACAAGATTCAGCGATGAAAGCGGAACGTCTTCGCCCGATTTAATGACGACCGTGTTGCCGCAGACGAGTGCCGGAATGAGCTTCCACGAAGGTATCGCCATCGGAAAATTGAAAGGCGTGATAAGGCCACAAATACCGACCGGCTGGCGGACGCACATCGCGAATTTGTTCGGCATCTCCGCCGGCGTCGTAAAGCCGTGAAGGCGACGGCCTTCGCCAGCGGTGTAGTATGTGCAGTCGATCGCTTCCTGCACATCGCCGCCGGCTTCCTTGAGCACCTTGCCCATCTCGCGGGTCATTTGCCGCGTAAATTCGTCTTTGTTTTCGCGAAGAATTTCGCCAAGTTTGAAAAGCAATTCGGCGCGTTTCGGTGCGGGCGTCAAACGCCATTTTTTTGCCGCAGAGCTTGCCGCATCGACCGCCGTATTGATATCGTCGGCATTCGATCGCGGAAAACGGCCGATGTTATCGGTCGTATCCGCGGGATTTAAATTGTCGAACCATTCGCCCGACGATGATTTGACCCATTCGCCACCGATAAAATTGTGATAATTAGTTGTTTTCGGTTTCGAAGACCTAACCGTCTTCGCCTGTTTTGCAGTAGCCATAAAGTATAGGTTTCGAGTTTCTAGTTTCTAGTTCCAGATTTCGGAAAAAGTGGGTTCAATAGTAAGTTTCGGATTTAAAGCAAAAAGTTTCAAGTTTCGGAGTTTTCGCCAACAGCGAACTCACAAAAAACTTGAAACTTGAAACTATGAACTTGAAACTTCCGTCTTACTGCACCGTGAACTGCACGATCTTCAGCCTTCCGGTCTTCGAACGCGGATCGACCGCGACGACATGGAGCACGACCGGGTCGCCCGGTTTCAGTTTGTTTACAGCGTCGCTAAAAGACTTCGCATCTTTTACCGTAACGCGATTTATGCGCTGGATAATATCACCCTCGCCAAGCGCTCCATTGCCGGTCGAATTCTTCACTTCGTTTAACAAACTTTCGGGATTGATCTCTTTTACGAATAGTCCCGACTGCCCTTCGACCTGATAGTCAGCGGCAGCCTGCGGCGTAAGTTCGACCAAGGTGAGGCCAAAGGGTTTTGCCGAATCTCTCGGCTTTACCGGAGCAGGTTTGGCCGGAGATTCGTTTAACCCAATTCTTCGCGGCGGACGCTCACCGAGTTTCAGGGTCGTCGTTTTCCGTTCAACCGAATTACCACTCTCTCTTAAGAACGCGATCCCGACGGTGTTGTCCGGCACTGCCGAACCTACTTTTGCGATAAGATCCTGTGCGCTGATAACCGGCTTTCCATCGAATTCAACTATCACATCGCCTGATCTGATCCCGGCCTTGGCCGCCCCGCTCAGTGGATCGGTAACCTGCGTAACTATTGCGCCGCGAATATCGCCAAGCCCGTAAATCTTTGCGTATTCAGCCTTTACGGAATCAAGCCCGACGCCCAAAAAACCGCGTTTCACTTTTCCATATTCGATCAACTGCTTGGCAACAGAAGCAGCCTCGGTAGATGGAAATGCGAAACCGACGCCGTTCGAATCACCTGAGGTCGTTGCTATCTGCGAATTGACGCCTATCGCTTCGCCGTCGAGATTTACCAGCGGCCCGCCCGAATTACCTCGGTTGATCGCGGCGTCGGTCTGGATAAATTGCTGAAACGACGTCGAATCCGGAGTTTCTCGCCTGATCTGCGATATGATGCCCGCTGTTACCGAACGCGAAAGTCCGAATGGCGAACCAACCGCAAGCACCCAATCGCCGACGCGCGCCTTGTCAGAATCAGCCAACTTCAAAGCCGTTAAATCGCGTCCGGTTGTGATCTTTAGAACAGCGAGATCGGTCTCGTCGTCCGTGCCGACAAGCTGTGCCTGATATTCTTCGCCGGTGCTCAGCTTTACGGTGATTTTGGTCGTATTATCGATTACGTGCCCGTTTGTGAGAATGTATCCGCTCTTGTCGATTATGAATCCGCTCCCGACCGAATAGATCGGCCGCCGCGGAAGCTGGCGCCGGAAAAATTCCAAAACGTCGTCGGAATCGCCGGGGGCGTTGCGATTGCCGCTTGCAGTGTCGGGTATTTTCGTCTTGGCGTCGATGCTCACAACAGAAGGCTCGACGAGTCTAGCTATTTCAGCAAACGAATCGGAAAGTTTTGCCGCGACCGAAACCGTGGGCAAGGTTCGCTCCTGTGATGGCGCCTGCGAGTATCCCGCAAAACTAAAAATGGAAATTATCGCAGCGAAAGCCGAGACCCATTTTGCTGATTGATTTTCTATAAAGACCTGTTCATGCGTTTTCATAAATCACCTTCTACAATTCACTTTAAAACAAACGAATATTCAATATCATATCAAACGGCCGGACGGAACCGTTACAATTTTCAAACGCCCGACAAACCAACTAGTTCCCATTCATTCGCAATAGAACCTTCAAAACACCGCTCGTGCCAGCGCGTTCAAATGCCCGAACGCCGTCCGACAAATTAAATTCTTCAAATATGAGGTCATCGACCTCTATTTGGTTGCTCGAAAGCAGTTCCAGAGCCGGTTCGAACCGCCCGCAACGCGAACCGATTATCGTGATCTCGTTTACGACAACACCCGAAGCATCCCATTTTGGCAAACCGTGAAACGTCGATTTCAAAACGACCGTGCCGCGTGGTTTTACAAGTTCGAGTGCCGAAGCAAATCCGCTTTCCGAACCGCTTGCTTCGACAACGACGTCGAAATAATTTTTCAATTTCGCCGTGTCGTCAACCTTGATCGTTTCGATTCCTGATTTCGCCGCGAGCCTTAGCTTTTCATCGTGCTTGCCGATCAGCGTAATGGATTTCGACGGCGGAGTAACCCTTAAAGCGCGTGCGCAAAGTATCCCAAGCTTGCCGTCGCCGATCACCGCTATGCAAGAATCTGCTTCGAAATCGAACCTCTCATTTATCCCGATCGCCGCCGCGAGCGGTTCAACAAAAACCGCTGAGCTATCCGAGATATTCTCGGGCACCGCAAAAAGATTCCGCGAAGGCAAACAAAGATATTCGGCGTGTGCTCCGTCGCGTCCGACAATTCCAAGTACCGTCCGTGTTGGGCAGTGCCTGGAATCACCGCTCACGCATAATTCGCAAACACCGCAGCCCGCGTTTATCTCACCGACAACTCGTTTACCGATAAGTTCAGGTCGATCATGCGTCCGTTCAACAACACCCACAAACTCATGCCCCGGCGTTCCCTTAAAACCGGAATAACCCTTCACCAATTCAAGATCCGTTCCGCAAATTCCCGACATCGTTACGCGTACCAACGCCTCGCTATGAGCAACCGGCACAGGAACCTGATCGAGTTTTAACTCGCCATTCTCAATTCTCAAAGTTTTCATCGTTTCCTTAAACTCCGGAGATTTGTTTGAGGATGTACCCAAAGTTCTGAGAAAGATTTTATAACCACCAAATCACACTAAATCACACCAAAAACTAGTTAGAATTTAACCCTTTTCGTGTTATTTCGTGGGATTTAGTGGATAAATCTTCTTCTCCTTATTTATTTCAGACAGCCTTTTTTTCGCCGGCAGTCTTCACCTCAACGTGTGTAATAAACCTTCAAATCCCGTTCGCCGGTGATCAGCCAGCGGCCGTTTTCGCTGCGGAGTTTTAGCTGCGTCCGGACTTTGCCGGATGAGCTGCGTGAACCGCTAAAGTCCCATTCCTTATCAAAAACGGCGGTCGCGGTGCTGCCGCTTTCGTCCACAGAAACATTCATATTGCTAAGAGCGATGCGGATCGAATCATAAATTCGAAAAGCACGAGCTTTGTCAGACATAACGGCCATGCGCCTCGCCCCGCGTCGGTTGTAATAATCCACCGTGTCCGAATAATTCGCCATGTACGCATTCAAGTTTTTGGCTTCGGCCATTGATTTCCATCCACTGATAGTTTGTGTAACTTCGCGGCGTGCAGCTTCGAGGTCGGTGTTTGGCGGCGGGGGCGAAGCCAGGGTTGGAGACACCGTGGCTTTCGGGGAAGCAGATGCAGTTGGCGACGGCGTTGGAAGATAGCTTGCCGCATTTCCCTGTAACGCGGCATTTGTATTCGAAGCATTTCCGTCTTTGTTTTCCGGAGCATCAGTTCGAACACGAGTTGCATAGATCCAAATACCGACGGCAACGACAGAAAAAAGCAACAGCATTATGGCTGCGGTCGCAGCGATCGGGACGGCAATACCAGTTCGGCGCTCTTTTGGCTGCGCGCCCGAAATGTTTTTCCTGTCTTCGTCTCTCCACGCAGCAACCTTCGATTTGGCCCGGCTTGCTGCAACTGTTGGAGTTTCGTTAAAAGCAACCGTCGGCGTATCCGAGCCCAGCCGCTCAACAAGCAACGAGCCGTCCTGAAGACAAAAACGCAAGCTATCGTCGGTGTATTGCGACCGGCATGTAGGACAATATTTCATCGTTATATGACCATTTTAGACGCAACCGCTCGATTAGTAAACGATGCGCTGAATTTCCATTTGCATTGCGGGCGTTTTATACTTTTCCCGATCAGTTATGAAACAAAATATACTTCTCGCAATATTGGTCTCCACATTGGTTTTCCTTTTCGGATGCGGTTCTACGCCTGAATCGGGCGTTGTTAGCTGCGAAGCAAATGACGACACGCCGACCGCTGCGTATAAGCGTCTGTATGATGCGGTGAAATCGAAAGACACCGAAGCGATCAAGTCGCAGATGACCGAGGCGACGATCCAGTTTGCTTCCGGTGTTTCGCAAAGGAATAACACGCCGCTTGAAAAGGTTTTCGAAAACGGATTTACCGGTTCGACATTTTCGCCGACTCTGCCTGAGATCCGCGACGAGCGCGTGAACTGCAATATGGGCGGCATCGAAGCGTGGAATCCGCAGGCGCAGGTTTGGGACGATCTGCCGTTTATGCTTGAGAATGGAAAATGGAAACTTGCAGTCGGCGATCTATTTAAAGGCACTTTCAAATCGCCCGGCAAAGGCATGGCGATCCGCGAAGCCGAAGCGGCAAACGCCGCCCGCGGCAATGTAGCGCCGCCCGCATCGAACGTAAATGTGAACGCAAACAAATTTATCCGAATGACGCCGCCGAACGCGGCCAATAACAATTCGGCAAAGGTGAAATGATCGATCTTGATATGATCGAAGCCATTGTTGCGCAATATTCCAAACATTCGTGGGATCTGCGACGCATTCTGCTCGGCGCAGAATCTTTTTCCGCACTTTCGGAATTGCTAGCTTCAAAATATAGTAAAGTTGAGATTCGGAACGCCGTCATCAACGCGATTTGGTTCTCGCGGCCGAATGGCGACGCGGAATCCTGGGAACTACGGCGAATCGATGGTTTGCCTTATGCTCTTGTCAGAGTCATCCCTAATTCTGCCGAGAGGGATGAACGCGAAGGGATTCTCAATGCCGCCGAAATTGAAATCGATGCGAAACAAAGCACCGTTCGCGGTCATTAAAAGTTTGGCTGGGAAGATCGAATTTTTTTCGTGTTGATTCGTGTCGTTTCGTGGTCAAAAAATTCGTTGTTCTAATGGATCCACAGATTATTGCTTTCCAACTGACCCTTTACCCGTTAATTGATTTCGTCGCGGCAGCAAAAAATGTAAAATGAAATTTAGCCGGTTCCGGCTCGCGCCTTTTACTTGACAATCTCAAAGCACGAAAGGCAAACTGAAACAGTTAACATGCTAATAAAAAATCTTGGCTCGCAGGTTGAAAGTGTTTGGGAAGGCCTGCGGCCGACAACAAAGCGTCTGCTCGCCGGTGCGTTAAAAACTGGTGATCCGATTCCGCATAAAACTCATTCATCGAATTACCATTACGACGCTCACGCCGATTGGGAACTCAGCCGCCTTCTCCAGGTTTTGGATGAACGGACGCGATCGCGTATCGATGCGACCGATACATCCGAAAAAGCAAACGCTGCCGAGCTGGCCGAAATGTGCGCCCGCATACTTGAAGAGCAGAGCGGTTCAGCCGAGGTGTTTATTCTGCTTGCTTCGCGTTCGATTGCTCAGTCGAATTACGATCATCTTGAAAAGCTCGCCGACATTCTTTTAGAACGATTTTCTCCCGGTGAAATAGCCGAGATCGTCCGACAAACCGAATTACCGCAGATACGGGCGATCGCGTTTGAAACGCTCGCAATGCTGCCGGTCGAACTGGTCGAACCGCTACTCGACGACCCGCTTTATGCCGAGGTCGCTATAAATTCACTTGAACAAAAGGCGTTTGAATTTGATTCGGAAGAGGCGCGTGACGTGCTGGAAAGATACGATAACAGCGAGCCGTTGACCGGTAATTAACGATCGCCCCCAGAGTCGGGTTTTACGTTTTCGATCCCCGAATTTATTTTTGGTTTTTTGCCGAATCCCCATCGAAACGGCGTCGGCAGAAATCGCATTCCGCCTATCCTTACGCCAAGCCAGATAAACACGGCCTTGAATTTGCTTGCGGAACTGTGGGTTTTGCGGACGCATTCATAGAGCCGCTTGTCCGCTGCTCGACGTTCCTTTAAAGTGCCGCCCAAAAAATATTCGCGGTCGTGCGCGACGCAGCATGCTCTGAATTCCTTGCCGCCGATTAGCGTACACCCGTCGCTTTTCGTACCGTCGGGCAGCAAATCGGAGCCGATCTCCTGACCAACCGCGATTCGCGGATTTGCAACGGCAAAAACGAATAATACGATCAGCAAGGCTGAGGCTGCTTGGGGGTAAATCTTAAAAAACTTCATACAGCGGACAAATTGGCTTCGGCGGCCGGCGGCTTTAGGCGATTTGGATACATCGGAAAACCGTTTGTAATTTCTGCGACATTTCGTTTCGCATTGCTCCTAACAGATTCAGATTCGGGTTCGCGGATCACCGAAGCAATGATCTCGCCGATCTTTTTCATATCGGCCTCTTTCATGCCGCGAGTAGTTAGTGCCGGCGTACCCAATCTGATCCCGGAAGCCGTAAATGGCTTTTGCGTATCGAACGGTATAGTGTTTTTATTTACGGTGATATTTACGTCTTCGAGAGCTTTTTCGGCGACCTTGCCTGTTATTCCCTTGCCATCTAAATAGACGTCCACAAGCAAAAGATGGTTGTCCGTGCCGCCCGAGACGAGCCGCAATCCGCCGCCCGCAAGCGTTTCACCGAGTACTTTTGCATTGTCGATTATCTGCTGTTGATATGCCTTGAAATCATCACGCAAGGCCTCGCCGAATGAGACCGCTTTTGCCGCAATGATATGCACAAGCGGCCCGCCTTGCACGCCTGGAAATACGCTGCGGTCAACGTCCTTTGCAAATTCATCGCGACACAATATCAATCCGCCGCGCGGCCCGCGAAGTGTTTTATGCGTCGTGGTTGTTACAAATTCGCAATGCGGCACCGGCGAAGGATGCAGGCCGGTTGCAACCAATCCGGCGATATGCGCGATGTCCGCCATCACCTTCGCTCCGACGCTTTGCGCGATCTCGCCGATCCGTGCAAAATCTATCGTCCGCGGATACGCCGATGCGCCGCAGATCAGCAGCTTCGGTTTGCTCTCTTCCGCTATCTTTTGAAGCTCGTCGTAATCGATCTGCTCGGTATCCTTATTGACGCCGTAATCGGCAACCTTGTAATTGATGCCCGAAAAATTGAGCGGATGCCCGTGAGTAAGATGTCCGCCGTGCGAGAGGTTCATTCCCAATATCTGATCGTCATGATCGAGCGCCGTCATCAGCACAGCCATATTCGCCTGCGCACCTGCATGAGGCTGCACATTCGCATGTTCGGCGCCAAAAAGTTCCTTCGCGCGGTCGATCGCCAATTGCTCAACGACATCCGCAAACTCGCAGCCGCCATAATACCGCTTGCCCGGATATCCTTCGGCATACTTATTAGTAAAAACCGTCCCCATCGCCTGCAGCACCGCCTCCGACACAAAATTCTCGGATGCGATGAGTTCAAGCCCATCCGTCTGCCGCCGAACCTCGTCGTCGATTGCATTGCTAACCAACGGATCGGCTTCTGAAATATTTGCTGTAAAAAAATCGTTCATCTATTTTGACTCAAAATCGATTGTACCTCGTTTTCGAGAAGTCCTAGATCGTTTGACGTTATGCCCCAAAAATCTCGTTGGAAACCGAATCATAGCCGTGCGAAAGAATGTTCCGGAAATCTATTATTTTCCTTCCCTCTGTAATCTTCTGGAAGTTATCGTTAAATCGGAGTTCCATTCGGCGAAGAGTTTCGCCGATGATCTCGTATTCGCGCTCGACTGCAAGCTTCAGAAGTCGATTTTCACGATATTGATCAAAGTTTAATGGTTTGATAAATTCGCTGATCTCTGAGATCGCCTTTAGGATATCAAAGCAAAGCTTCCGAATGTCATGCGGCATAGATAAGCTGTTTTGAGTGATCAACTGCTTCGCGAAAATACGGATTCTGGATAGCTGAATCGACCACAACATCGACTCTTCGTCCAAACAACTCTTCTAATCCATATTTCAGATCAAAATAGCGATGAAAAAAATTGCCGTCGCCGGCATCGAATTCGATAAGACAATCAATGTCACTTTCTACGTTGAAATCGTCTGTCAACGCCGAACCAAAAAACTCAAGGCGTTTTATTCCGAACTCCCCGCACAAGTCCGCAATTTTGCCTTTGTATGGACCAATATCAAGCATCAAAACATTATACATCAACCAGGCGGAGTTACTTCAGTTGGGATTCAAATCATTAAAACGAATTCGGCTTCGTTCACAATCGCCAGTTCGAGACGCCCAAAATCGCCGTTTATCAGGTCATCAAGGGCTTTGCCAACTTCTGAAACATCTGTTGTGAGAAAATTGTTCATCTTTTGATTCACTTGAATACTGGCGGTTTCAAGGTTCAAGTGCAACCGAGGGTAGTTTAACAGACCAGAAGGCATTAAAGTCAAAAGCACCTTTTGGAAGGAAGAGTTC
>JBOGOW010000036.1:0-16310 GCA_050748285.1 Pyrinomonadaceae bacterium | reverse complement strand
ACAGTAGCCGACCAGCGGTTTGCCCAAAAATGGGATCGCCGGTTTTGTCCTGTCGATGGTAAGAGGGAATAGCCGCGTTCCAAAACCTGCGGCAAGTATCATTGCTTTCATTGCGAAAATCGGAGCTGCCGCCGGGCGGCTCGATTTATAGGTTAGACCATTGCGGCTTCGATGCCAACTTCCTGCTGCGTGTAAGATACAGGAAAAAAAAAGAGGCCGCCTTTTCAGACAGCCCCTGATAATAAGCGACCCAAGACGGATCAATGAGAAAAGGTAAGCGTTGCCGGATTGTCATCAATCAGACCCCAGTCTTGCGTGACGATTGGGCCTTGAGAAGTCAAGACAAAGAACGTCGATTGGGCGTTGAAACGCCAAACGGCGAAATCCGCCCTTGCGTCGCCATCATAATTCCCCGGAGCCGGAAGATCGGTAGCGTTAATACCCCAAACAGCCGTTACATCCGCCCCGCCTCCGCTTGGCCGATACGTCCATCGCCAGAACATTCCCTCAGCAGTAACAACGCAAAGGTCTGTTCTTCCGTCGCCGTCATAGTCACCGGGAACATTAATGTCATTGGCTAGGCCGAATGTCGTAATCGTAATGGGAACAGGCGCGAGCAGATTATTCAGGTAAACGTAAAACTCGCTATTTGCTCCATTGTTACGCTGAACAGCGAAATCCACTGCGCCGTCTCCGTCGTAATCGCCCGGGGCGACAAAATCGCCGTTTAATCCCCAATCGCGGGAAACAATGGTGTTGTTCACGAGGTAAAACCATGTGCTCTGTGAACCGGGAGTCGCACCGGAACGGTAAACCGCGAGGTCATCGGTACCGTCATTGTTGTAATCTCCCACAACACTGGGATCGTCGCCGGCCAAACCGAAATCCTGAACCCTGATTGTACTATTCGAGCTGTTGATAATATAAAACGCGGACTGAACGCCGGGACGCCAAACCGCAAGATCGGCCCGGCCGTCGCCGTCATAGTCAGCCGGAACAACGGTATCGCTGCCCAATCCCCAATCGGATGAAAAGAAAGAGCCCTGCGGGTTTCGAAGTATGAACCATGTTAGCTGCCCACCGGCTCCGCCAGCGTTGCGTATAACGGCGTAATCGGTTCTGCCGTTGCCGTCAAAATCTGCTAGCGCCGGTGTCGGCGTCGGACCGGCCGGTCCACCTGTCAGCGACAACGTAGCTGCCGAGACAGATCCGATATCTCCTGGACAAAAATCAATAAATTCAAGTGTCCAAGTTCCGTTCGATGTCGGTATCCCGGCAAAGACTGGATTCATCATTGTCAGGGCACCTGCACCGTCTGAAGTTCGATAACTGCCCGCTGGAATAGGCACGCCGCCGAGAACCGTACCACCAGCCATCCACCAATTTCCGGCGGCGGCATCGTTAAACATATAGGGGCCGGCAATATCCGAACTTTCATTTCCGTTTCCGGTAAAAGTAAAAATGAAATGGCTAGTGCCATTCGGTGCAATCAGACGCACATCGATGTCGCCGGCAAATGTATGCACCGGATTCATCGTCATCGCGACCGATACATTCGTCGGCGGCCCTGCAATTCCAGCAACCGTGAAGGTAACATTGCGCGGAACTCCAGCCGTGCCGCAAGGGGCAGGGCCGTCCAAGATCGCCCCCAAGGTACCGGCATTTGCCGGAAAGTCAGCCGCAACAGTCTCAGGTGTTGATTGGGCAGCAACTGCGCCGGAATCGACCTTTCCGCTTACAAAAAACATCACAGCCGCCGAAACGGCAAGAATAGCCAAGCAATAAACTAGCGATCGCAAAGATCGTGAAAATCGCGTCAAAAACATATTGAACACTCCCTCCTGAAAAGTTGGTTCAAAATCCACGGATCAAGCTATATGTGAGACCGCTTCATTTGCACTATGAGATTTGAAAGTCAAATTGTAATTCTTTTAGAACAGTGGGTGCAGATTATAATGTTTTGAACCTAAAGTCAAGGTAAATTAAGAACCTAACAATATCGATAGTGGACTAATCTTGTGGTGTTGATGTTTGAGCAATTTTTCTCAGTGAACTCTGTGGGTTTCGCTTTGAGGCCTCCGTGTTTAATAGCTTTTTTTAACACAGAGTGCACGGAGGAAATCCACAGAGCACGCGGAGGTAAGCCGTGCTTGGCGGTGACACTGATCACCAACACCACAAGCATATTGCAATAACGCAATATCTAATCTATTCAGCAACCTCGTCTGAGTTTGCAAAATCGGACGATTCCGTAGTAACTTCACATCGCAATTAGGCCTATGAACAAAAACGATCGAAAAGAAATTTTCGGCTGGCTGGCATATGACTGGGCGAATTCGGTTTTTTACACTACGGTGGTTAGTGTTCTGGTTGGGCCGTATCTTACCGCGCTTGCACAAAACGACGTTGGAAAAGGCGGAACGGTTTTGAGCCTAGGCCCGTTTAGCTCGATAACGGCAGACAATCTTTTCACGTCAACACTTGGCTCGTCGATTTTTCTGCAGATTTTCATATTGCCGGTTCTCGGTTCGATTGCCGATTACACAAACCTCAAAAAGCGGATGATGGCGACATTTTGCTATACGGGTGTTGTCGCAAGCTGCCTGCTATTTTTCATCACAGGAACACACTACCTTTGGGGCTGTTTGTTTCTATTGATAGCAAACATGTGTTTTGCAGCGGCGAACGTATTTTACAACGCCTTTTTGATCGACATCACAACCGAAAACATGCGCGACCGCATTTCGAGCTACGGTTTTGCGAGCGGTTATCTTGCCGGAGTGGTTATGCTCGTGCTCAATCTGGCTCTTATTTCTTACGCATCTTCACTTGGAATTACGGAAGGAATGGCGGTTAGAATTTCGATGCTTGCTGCCTCGCTATGGTGGGGAGCGTTTGCGGCTGTCACGTTTTATCTTGTGAGATCGCGCGGGGCGGTGAAGCAGCTTGGCAAAACCGAACGATTAATAGTTGTCGGGTTTCGTGAAGTATGGAACACGCTCAAGGAGCTTTACGGACTCAAATTCACATTGCTTTTCTTGATCGCATATCTTTTTTATAATGACGGCATTCAAACCGTAATTTTGAACTCGTCGGTTTTTCTTTCACAGGAGTTATTCGTTTCTCGAGGGCTCGAAACAAGCCAGACATTTTTGCTTGGAATATTTTTGATCGCGCAGATATCCGCGCTATTCGGAGCTCTTGTGTTCGAACGGATCGCTAGAATTATCGGGGCAAAGCGCACGATCATGGTTTCGCTTTTCATTTGGTCTGGGATCGTCATATACGCATACGGATTTCTTCAAAACACTACCCAGGCAATGGTAATGGCCGTGTTTATCGGCCTGGTGCTCGGCAGCGCACAGGCGCTTTCGCGTTCGCTATATTCGCAGATGATCCCAAAAGATCGGGACTCGGCATTTTTCGGACTGTATGAAATCTCGGAGAAAGGGACGTCATGGTTAGGCAACCTTGTATTTGCGGTCGTCGTAGGTATTACCGGATCATACCGACAGGCTATTCTGGCGATAATTTTCTTTTTTATCATTGGCAGCGTCATTCTCTTCTTCACCAATACCACTCGCGCGATTCACGAAGCAGGCAATCTCACACCCGAAGAAGCTGGTGAAGATTAAGATGCGGGCAAACCTGATTTTGGAGTTCCGCCTTTAGTCGGCTTTTTTTTGCCAGATGATGCGTGTAACGTTCCTGCTAACGGGCTAAATGCAATCGGTCGGAGCAGTCAACGTCCCGTTGACACGGATTACTCCAATTTAGAACGGCGCTAATTACGGGAGGTTTACACCTTATGTTCCGGTTTCCCAGCTCGACATGTATTCGAGCATTTCGGGGGTCAGGACGTCCATGTTTATGCCCATTGCATGGAGTTTTAGGGAAGCGATCTCCTGATCGACCTCGGTCGGGAGCACGTGAACGCCGTTTGCGAGGTTGCCTTTTTCCTTTACAAGATATTCGGCGGAAAGTGCCTGATTTGCGAAGGACATATCCATCACCGACGCCGGATGGCCCTCGGCGGCGGCGAGGTTTATCAGACGGCCTTCGCCGAGCACTATCACGCTCTTTTTGTCGTCGGTGCTGCGGTATTCTTCGACAAACGGTCGGCGTTTTACGACCGGCTGCGACATCTCACGCAGGGCGTCGAGATTCAATTCCAGATCGAAATGGCCGCTGTTTGCGACGATCGCTCCATCCTTCATCACCTCGAAATGTTCCTTGTCGATAACGTGACGGTTGCCTGTAACGGTGACGAAGAAGTCGCCGACCTTTGCGGCTTCGGCGATCGGCAGAACACGCATTCCGTCCATCACCGCCTCGATCGCCTTGATCGGATCGATCTCGGTAACGACGACGTTCGCACCCATTCCGCGGGCACGCATCGCAACGCCTTTGCCGCACCAGCCGTAGCCGACGACAACTAAAGTCTTTCCCGCCAACAAGATATTGGTCGCGCGGATGATGCCGTCGAGCGTCGATTGGCCAGTGCCGTAT
Source organism: Pyrinomonadaceae bacterium (assembly GCA_050748285.1). Lineage (GTDB taxonomy): Bacteria > Acidobacteriota > Blastocatellia > Pyrinomonadales > Pyrinomonadaceae > OLB17. Next base: position 11,801 of record JBOGOW010000036.1, on the reverse strand, counting down.
CGGTTATCAAAGAAATGCTTGGTCTGGGCGTCGTTCACCGCAATAGAAGGGAAGTTGAGCACGCCGGCGGCAACCATCGCTTTTAGGCGGACGATGCCGGTGGTCGTCTCTTCGGTCGTACCGATCAGATTCGGAATCAGATCGGGCCTTTCCTTTAGCATCGTCGCCACAACATCCGATCCGTCATCGATAATAAGGTTCGGATTTGTTTCAAGTGCCGCTTTTACATGGCTGACGTAAGTGTCGGTAGATTCACCCTTTATCGCCATCACTGGAATGCCCCAATCGGCGACCAGCGATGCCGCAACGTCGTCCTGCGTTGAAAGCGGATTTGACGCGATAAGCAGGGAATCAGCACCGCCCGCTTGAAGAGTTCGTGCAAGGTTCGCGGTTTCGGTCGTGATGTGCGCACACGCGACGAGCTTTACACCGGTCAACGGTTTTTCTTTCTCGAAACGCTCGCGAATTAGCCGCAAAACCGGCATTTCGCGATCCGCCCATTCGATTCGCTGCTTGCCAAGCGGCGCCAAATTTATGTCTTTTATATCGTGTTGTATTGAAGGTTGTTCGGTTGCCATAATATTGGAGTGAGGACACTCTTGTCCTCATCGCCGCTCGCGGCGAGAAATTTGTTCGTGCTTCGCACTCATGCGGACAAGAGTGTCCGCGCTCCGTCCGGCGAGAAATTTGTTCGTGCTTCGCACTCATGCGGACAAGAGTGTCCGCGCTCCGTTAAACGGTTGCGGCGTCGCTTAACGCACCGAGCAGGGCATCGGCCTTGTCGGTTTTTTCCCATGTAAATTCGTCGTTCGAGCGGCCAAAATGACCAAATCTCGCCGTCTGCTTAAAGATCGGACGGCGAAGGTCAAGCATCTCGATAATGCCTGCCGGCGTGAGCGCAAAATGCTTGCGAACGGCTTCGGCCAACCTGGTTTCATCGACCTTGCCCGTGCCGTGCGTATCCACAAGAACCGAAACCGGTTCTGCAACGCCGATGGCATATGCCAGCTGCACTGTGACTTTCTCAGCAAGGCCCGCGAAGACAATATTTTTCGCAATGTATCGAGCCATATACGCTGCCGAGCGGTCAACTTTTGTCGGATCTTTACCCGAAAAAGCACCGCCGCCATGCGGAGCATAGCCGCCATATGTGTCAACAATTATCTTTCTACCCGTTACGCCTGCGTCGCCCATCGGCCCGCCGATTACGAATTTGCCAGTCGGATTGATGTGGTATTTTGTGTTCTCATCGAGCAGATCGGCCGGAATTACGGGCTTGATAACCTTTTCGAGAATGTCTGCGCGAATTTGTTCGATGTCCAGGTCGGCGGTCTGCGAGGAAATTACGACCGCTTCGACGCGAAACGGACGGCCATCGCGATATTCGATCGAAACCTGCGATTTACCATCGGGGCGCAGATAGGGAATCGTGCCGTCGCGCCTGACTTCGGAGAGCTTTCGCGTAAGATTATGAGCCATCTGGATCGGCATCGGCATCAACTCAGGCGTTTCATTACATGCAAATCCGAACATCAGGCCCTGATCGCCCGCACCGCCTGTATCAACACCTTGGGCAATGTCAGGCGACTGCGTTCCGATGGCGTCGATCACCGAACAAGTGTTCGAATCGTATCCGAATTCTGCATTGTTATAGCCGATCTCTTCGATAGTTTCCCGGATGATCTGCTTGTAATTGACCGTTGCCTTAGTCGTGATTTCACCTGCAACAACCGCCAAGCCGGTTGTAACGAGCGTTTCGCATGCTACACGAGCTGTCGGATCCTGCGCCAAGATCGCATCCAGAATCGCATCTGAAATATTATCTGCGATTTTATCCGGATGACCCTCGGTCACAGACTCCGATGTAAATAAAAAATTTCCGTTACTCAATTGATTAAATTAACTCCTCATCATTTAGATAGAATCTGTTGTCGAATCTATACAAAAATATCAAAACGGTAATATTAGCCTTTTTCCTCAATTCGTGTCAAAGCCAAACGCTCACCACAGAGTAGAGATATTTCTTTTCCCAAAAGAGCGAAATGTCAATAATAACTTCGAATTGATTCGAAACCGGCGGACGGCAGCTGAAAAATGACTCAAACATTTGAAGAAAGCGTGCTTCAAATATTGCAGGGAACTGACGCTGATCGGGTTAATTTCCGTTTATTTGGCGTTGTGTCGGCGACGCATCTTTTTCGAGAAATTGCAGACAAGATTCTCGAGGGATCGACGGTTGCCAAAGCGCGTGGGCTTGTGCATTGCCGACCGTCCCACTTGCGACGGCAAAATGTCCAGAAATGGAACGGCTATCTCATTCTTATAAAACTGGTTAAGTGCCCTAAACCGTCCCATTTCACATTTCGAGACACGCTTAAGTGGGACGATCTGAATTTCCCTTAAAAAATTATCAAAGACCGATACAGGCGCATTTCGCCTGTTGATACATTGTTGCACAGACAGCACGTTTTGTCAAGATATTTAGTCCTGGAATAGGTGTTAAACCCGGATTACGCAATAGAAAATGGCATGTGCTTTTGACGGCATGTCGCTTTCCAAATAACGAATAGTGAATAGCGAAAAGTGAATAACGAAAAGTGAATAACGGAAATAATTATTCGCTATTCACGATTTCGGACCGGATTTTCTTAATGCGTAATCCGGGTTAAAAGAGAGCCAAGAGCTGACAGCCTGGAGCTTTCAGCCAGATTTCCGCCGAAAAACCACAGTTCCACACGGTTCACCCGCTAAGCGAAGACCGTTCGGATCGCTTTACTTCCGAACGGGCAAGCGAAACGCTTGCTGACCCAGTCGTATGCTGGGCAGATTATATTGAACACAGCTGTTGCGTCTGATAATAGAGATTATGTAATTTTAACACATCGATTGCCGAAGCCAGCGAGTCTTATATCAAATTGGCGGCGAGACGTGATAGTTCGATCACAGCCGCGTCGAAATTTGCAAATCGTGGATCGTCGGTTTGGCCGCTTTTGAAACGATAAAATATCTGCTGAGCGACGACGGCGTTCTTGAAGACGGCGAAAACTTCAAAGTATCTCAAATCATCAAGGTTGAAGTTTGTTTGCGATTGGTATCGCTCGATGATCTGGTCGCGTTCGAACCAGCCTTCTTTGTCCATCATAGTCGTAAACCGAAGTGTCTTTGACCTTTGGCCGGCGTAAACCCAGTAACCGAGCAAGATTCCCAGATCGATCAGTGGATGCCCCGGAGCGCTCATTTCCCAATCCAGGACGGCATTAATCTTGCCCAAATCGTCAGGATCGAGCATCGCATTATCGAGCTTGAAATCGCCATGTAAAAAAGAATAGCGTTCAGGTTCAGGCGGTAAATTGGATTTCAGCCAGCCCGCAAGTTCGTTCATTGTGGGTAATTCGTCTGTTTGCGAAAGTCTCCAGCGTTCAGTCCAGCCCCGCACCTGACGCTCGACAAAACCCTCGGGTTTACCGAGCGAAAGCAGACCGCTTTTTTCGGCATCGACGAGATGCAGATCCGCAAGGGTATCGACCAGCGACCCGCTGATCTTCTTTCTCATCTCCGGCGAACCCGAGATTTCAGGCGGCTCACTATTTTGAACGACAACTCCGCGCCGTCGCTCCATCAAATAAAATGTCGAGCCGATAATGTCAACATCTTCGCAAAGATGAAAAACGCGCGGGGCAAGCGGAAAAACCGGATTAAGCATTTGCAGAATCCGAAATTCCCGCGCCATATCGTGTGCTTTCGGGGGTAGTTTTCCAAAAGGTGGACGGCGAAGCACGAGTTCTCTATCGCCAAAACGCAGAAGATAAGTTAGATTAGAATGCCCGCCGCCGAATTGCTCGACTGTAAGCCGTGAATTCGGTTGAAACTCCGAACCAAAGATCTCATACAAACGGGGCCGCAAATATTCTTCCAGCCGATGCCAGTCGAGCTGCTCGCTTTCTCGAACGGGATGCGTGTCGGATTGAATTTCTTTCATTGCCACGCCCATTTCCGGAATATTTTAAATTATCGTCGCGCCGCCATCGACAACGATCGTTTGGCCGGTTATGTACGCAGCCGCATCCGAAGCCAAAAAAACAGCAACGCCTTTGAGTTCGCCGGTCGCCCCGACGCGCGGTAAAGGATACATTCTTTGAATTAACGGCTCGATCTTTTCGATCGTCGCGTCCGCCATTCGCGAATGAAAAAATCCGGGCGCAATAGCATTTACTCGAATATTATGTTTGCCCCAGCTGGCGGCAAGCTCTCGAGTCAAGCCCATCAAACCCGCTTTGCTCGCCGCATAGCTTGCGAAATGCGGCGGTTCAACCGAAGACTTAAAACCGGCGATGGATGCGATATTTACGATGCTTCCGGTTTGGCGCTTTATCATCTCGCGTCCGGCTGCCTGAGCGAACAAAAAAGCGCCGCTCAAATTTACGTCAATAACTTTTTGCCAATGTTCTATTGACAGATCTTCCGGTTCCGCTCCCCAACTTATACCGGCATTGTTTATCAAAATATCGATCTTGCCAAACTTTTCGATTGTTTCATCAATGACCGACTGCACATCATCGGGTTTTGAAACATCGCACAGAGCGCTTTCGACCTCAAACCCGCGACCGCGAAAATTTTCGAGCGTCGGCTCTAGCCATTCTTCACGACGTGCACAGAGCATCAAACTCGCTCCGGCTTCGGCCAAACCTTCGGCCATTTCTTCACCAAGCCCGCGCGAGCCGCCGGTGACTACGGCAACCTTGCCTGAGAGATCGAATAGGTCTTTGATAGTTTTTGCCATTGTGTGTTTCTATTTTCTGGATACTCGTTCGACCTCGGTATTCATTCGGCCGGTGAGCATATAAAAAACCATCTTGTAATCCGAAATGAACGACCAGCCGGGATATTTAAAGGTCGCCGGTTTATTCTTTTCAACGACGAAATGAGCAAACCATGCAAACGCATAACCGACAACAAGTACTAACGGTAAATAAATCCAGTTTCGGCTCCAAACGATCCATGCCAGCAAAACGAGACCAGAAACAGTGCCGATCAAATGAAGAATGCGCGTCAAAGGCTGACTATGTTCCAGCACGTAAAAATCCCAAAATTCGGGATAATTATCGATTCTCTTTTCAGTCTCGTTTTCCATATATCAAAAATCATCTCTGTATTTATTTAGCTCGAGTTTGGCTATCGTTTCGGTGTGCACCTCATCGGGGCCATCCGCAAGGCGAAGCGTTCGCGCTCCAGCCCATGCCGCCGCAAGTTCAAAATCCTGCGAAACGCCCGCCCCGCCGTGCGCCTGTATGGCGCGGTCAAGCACTCGCAAAGCCATATTTGGCGCGACCACTTTTATCATCGCAATTTCGGCACGAGCGAGTTTGTTTCCCACGACGTCCATCAACATCGCGGCCCGCATTACAAGAAGACGCGCCTGTTCGATCTCCATTCTCGATCTTGCAATTTCGGCCCGGATCGTTCCCTGTTCCGCGATCTTTTTTCCAAACGCAGTTCGTTCGTTTACGCGGCGGCACATCGCTTCGAGGGCGCGTTCGGCCATCCCGATAAGCCGCATGCAGTGATGAATTCTTCCCGGCCCAAGCCTTCCCTGCGCGACCTCAAAACCGCGACCTTCACCTAACAAAATATTTGACGCGGGCACTCGAACATTTTCAAAGCTAACCTCGCCATGACCATGAGGCGCATGATCGTAACCGAAAACCTTTAACATTCTCTCGACCTTAACGCCTTCGGCATCCATCGGTACGAGAATCATCGACTGCTGCTGATGTGCCGGTTTTTCAGGTTCGGTCTTGCCCATAAAAATAGCGAGCTTGCAACGCGGATCGCCTGCGCCGCTTGTCCACCATTTCCGGCCGTTGATTACATAATCGTCGCCGTCGCGAATAATCGACGCTTGAATGTTCGTCGCGTCTGACGAAGCGACATCCGGTTCGGTCATCGCAAAGCAAGAACGGATCTCTCCATCAAGCAGCGGCTTGAGCCATTGTTTTTTTTGCTCGGGCGTTCCGTATCGCGCCAGAACTTCCATATTTCCGGTGTCAGGCGCCTGGCAATTGAAAACCTCGGGGGCAAATTCTGTCGAGCGTCCCATCAACTCAGCCATCGGCGCGTATTCAAGATTCGTAAGCCCGGCTCCGTCATCCGAATCGGGCAAAAACAAATTCCACAAACCTTGCGATCGGGCCTTCGTCTTCAACTCCTCCATTATCGCCGTCGGCTGCCAACGCTCGCCCGTGTCGATCTGCTCGTGAAAGAGTTGTTCGTTTGGAAAAACTTCATTTTCCAGAAAATTACCGAGCTGCCGATAAATCTCGCGAGCTCGTTCCGAAACCTGATAGCCAAAATATGGATCGTTGTTAATCATGTTTCGCGTCGGATTTTTAGCGGCACCGTTCGTTTTTACGGATTCGTTGGTTTGTATAGTTGGAAGATCGTTATCGACAAAATTTCGACTGCCTGGCAGTAACGTTTAAAGATCTGCATCTTCGGACTTGACGGCGTCGAAAGCCTGTTTTATCGCTCGCAGAACTTCACCGCGGCTGGCGGTATCGCGTTCGACAAATTTGATCGTCATTTCAAATGTCGGGTCATGTCCTGTGTAAACGAACGTGTATCCGCTTGCTTCGCTTGGTAAGTTTTGTTCTGGCGTACTGACATTTTTGATCTTCGGCGCAGGTTTCGGTTGTTTCGTTTTCGGTAGGGTTTCGCCTTTCACCAATGCGTCGAGAAAATTATGCATCGCAGCATCATCGAACTGTCGCGCGATTTCGAGCAGTGTCGCCTTCGAACCTATTTTGGCCTCGCGACAGCGTTCACGAATATCGTTCGGCAAGCCGGAGACGGTCATTAGTTCGGTTACGGTCGAACGGCTTTTGCTTATTTTTTGAGCGATATCTTCCTGCGTATAGCCAAATTTATCCGCAAGTGCTTTTAGACCATCGGCCTCTTCCCAAATATTCAAATCCTTGCGTTGCAGGTTTTCGATGAGGGCGATCTCCGCAACGCCTTGCTCGTCGGCATCGATCTCGATGCAGGGAACTTCGCTTAGTCCCGCCAATTTCGACGCGCGCCAGCGGCGTTCGCCGGCGATAATCATCCAACCGCCGTCGGGTTTTACCTTTACGAGAAGCGGTTCGAGCACGCCTTTTTCCCTGATCGATGCGGTAAGCTCGCGCAGATCGCCGAATTCGTTTCGCGGCTGCTCGGGATTCGGTTCGATCAGGTCGATGCCGATCGTTTTGCCGATCGCGCGGCTCGAATGTGCGAGAGCCTCGACGTAATGAGCGTCGTGACGCATTTTTACACCTGTTGGCAGTCCACCTTTAGACACGTTTAAGCACCTCCTTCGCAAGGCTTTCGTATTCCGCAGCACCAGACGAACGCGGAGCGTAATACATTATCGGTTTCTTATGCGCCGGTGCTTCTTCTAATCGAACGCTGCGTGTTATCACCGTCTTGAACGTCTTCTTTCCAAAGACTTTTCGAATGTGCGCGTCAACATCTTTCGACAGCAGCGTGCGCTTGTCGAAGAGAGTTACGAGCACACCGAGAAGGTTCAATTCCGGATTGGGCCGCGACCTTATTTTCTCGATCGTTTCAAGAAGGTCGTCAGTTCCCTCCAGTGCAAAGTACGATGATTGAATCGGTATCAAAACGTGATTTGCAGCGACGAGCGCGTTCACAGTTATCAAACCGAGCGTCGGCGGTGTGTCGATGATGATCAGATCATAATCTTTCCGAAGGTTTTGCAAACGGTCGCGAAGTCGGAACGCTGCGTCAAAATCGCCGATAAGTTTTGCCTCGAGTTTCGCTAAATTTATCCGCGCCGGGATCAGATTCAGATTCTCGACATTGGTTTTATAAACAAATTTCTCGATCGGCTTTTCCAGTTCCGTAAACATTTCATACGAGCCGCCGTTTACTCGTTCCGGCTCGATAAAAGAAAGCGACGAATTGCTTTGCGGGTCAAGATCGATCAGCAAAACGCGCCTCGACTTTGCTGCACAGGCTGCTGCAAGGTTGATCGCAGTAGTCGTCTTCCCTACCCCGCCTTTTTGATTTGCGATTACGATTATCATTTAAAAGTTTGGAGTTCCGCCTTCATGCGACTTACCTGCTTCGATTCATTATTTTTCGGAAGCCAGCTGAAGCTGGAACTCCAAACCAGCCAGCTAAAGCTGAAACTTCACACTAACCAATCAGTTCCGGCCATTCATCGACTGCCGCACCAGCCTCGCCGGATTCGCCGCCGTCCTGCTGCTGCGAACGCGCCGAAAGATCGAGCACTTTCTGCCGGACAAAGATCGGGCAATCAAGACGTAATGCGAGAGCGATTGCGTCGGACGGTCTTGCATCCATAGTTACAAGATCGTCACTGTCATCGGATAACTCGACCGAAGCATAAAACGTATTATCCAAGAGTTCTGTAACGACCACGCGCGAAGCTCGAAGTCCGCATTCGATGATCACATTTCGGAGAAGGTCGTGCGTCATCGGGCGCTGCGGAACGATCTTTTCGATCTCGAGCGCAATCGCGTTCGCCTCAAAGGCTCCCACCCAGATCGGAAGCACGATCTCGGAGTCGATTCCCTTCAACACAACGATGGGCGTGTTCGTATTCGGGTCCATAATCAATGCCCCGATCTTCACTTCCACCAGATCATTTTCGCCATCGATCAAAACGCTTTTACCACCTCGCCGTATAATGAATTCGATTTTACTTCCGTGATTTTGACATCGACTATCTTTCCAAGCAAATCTTGCGGGCCTTGAAAATTGACGACACGATGACAAGTCGAATGTCCGGAAATATCCGACTCTGATTTTACCGAGATCTTCTCTGCCAATACCTCAAGCGAACCACCAAGATATCTTTGTAAGGTAATGTTCTGTATTGATCTCTGTAATTCTTCGAGTTCGCGGAAACGCCGTGTTTTTTCCGCAAATGAAACGTCGTCATTCATTTCAAACGCCGGCGTTCCAGGCCGCGGAGAATATTTAAAAATGTATGCAGCGTCAAATAGACAGTATTCCACCATTCGCTTTGTGGCGTCAAAATCCTCGTCCGTTTCACCCGGAAAGCCGATTATAATGTCGGTCGTCAACGAAATATTACGCCTCGAAGATTTTAGTTTGTCGATGATCTTGAAATACCTATCTATCGAATGCAGCCGCTTCATTCGTTTCAAAACATCATCGCTGCCGGATTGAACGGGCAGATGCACCCAATTACATAAATTCTCGTGCTCGTCGATCGCATCGACAATATCAGGGTGAAAGTCGCGCGGAAAAGAAGTGTTAAATTTTATTCTTTCAATGCCGGTCGCAGCAGCAGCGCGCAAAAGGCGAGAGAAAGGCGTCTTGCCTTGAAATCCTTCCAACCCGGATTCTGTGTTAGGTCGATAACTGTTTACATTTTGACCGATCAAATGCACTTCTTTGATCCCGCGTTTCCGCAAATCGACGATATTTCGAATTATGTCCGCTGCCGGAAGGCTCCGTTCCTTGCCTCTCGAAAACGGCACGATGCAGTAGGTGCAAAATTTGTTGCAGCCCTCGATGATCGGAATGAAGGCGACGTAAGGCGAATGAAGCTGCGGATCGGAGACCGTCCAATCATAATCCGGTTCCCTTTCGCCGAGATCGAAATGTCCGGGGCCGTCATTCAGCACTTTTGAAATTGCATCCGAAACTCGTCCGACAGCTCGAGTGCCGATAACAAAATCGAGTCCTTCGATCTTATTAAAAAGCGTTTCACCATCGAGCTGAGCAACGCAGCCCATCACGCCGATCATTGGCTTTTTATCTCGTGAATGTCGGACGCGGCCAACCCGTGTGTAAAGTTTTTGCTCAGCTTTTTCGCGTACGGAACAAGTGTTGAGCAAGATCACATCGGCCGAATGTTCATCACGCGTTATCTCGAAGCCATTCGACGCAAGCGATGTCGCTACGCGCTCCGAATCCGAAACGTTCATTTGACAGCCGTAAGTTTCCAAGTAAACTTTCTTCATAGAAACCGCACGAAATTTACATGTCCGCCTTTAATCAAAAAGACTTCGTACATCTTCATCTGCATTCGGATTATAGCCTCTTGCAGAGCACAATCCAACTTAAGCCGCTTGCGGCGAGGCTTAATGAATTAGGTGCGACGGCCTGTGCGCTTACCGATTACGGCAATCTTTTCGGAGCAATTTCGTTTTATACAACGATGAGGAAGGCGGGCATAAAACCGATCATCGGTTACGATGCGTTCCTTACAGCCGGAAGTCGTTTTGAAAAATCGGCGAACACGCCGCCGGCCGAAAAACCGTTTTACGATCTCGTGCTTTTGGCGAAGAATAATGTCGGATTTCAGAATCTCGTTTATCTCGCTTCAAAGGCTTACACCGAAGGTTTTTATCACAAACCTCGAATCGACAAAGAGATTCTTGCAGAGCGGAGCGAGGGATTAATTTGCTTGTCCGGCGGTCGAAACGGACTGCTGCGGCACTATCTTCGTTCGAACGATCAGGAAAAAGCAGAAGCGGCGGCGCGTGAATTCGAAGAGATCTTTGGCAAAGGCAATTTCTTTATCGAGCTTCAACCGCATGGAATGAAGGACGTGAATTCGACCTTCGACCGGCTTGTTTCGCTCGGACGCAAACTCGATATTCCGCTCGTCGCGACGAATGAAGCACATTACCTGACCCGCGAAGATGCAAAAGCTCACGAAATTTTGATGTGCGTCGGCGAAGGGCGGATGTTCAGCGAGCAGACAGGATTTTCGCTTGGTTCGGATGAATATTATGTTCGTTCGGGCGATGAGATGTTCGAGCTTTTCGGTGCGTCGCTTCCTGACGCCTTAGCGAATACGGCCATGATCGCGGAAATGTGCGAGGTCGAACTCGATCTGGAACCGACTAATCTAAAGCTTCCCAGTTTTCCTATTCCGACGGATTCGGGCTGCAAATCACCCGATGAATATCTCGAACGCGTAGTTGCCGAAGGCTTGGAACAGCGACGAAGTGAAGTCCTGGAACCGATGATCGCCGGCGGAACATTAAAGTATCCGCTCCAAAAATACGACGAGCGATTGAAGCTCGAGCTTTCCGTGATCGAGCGAATGGGCTATGCGGGTTACTTTCTCGTCGTTTGGGATTTTATAAAGTATGCGGTCGAGCGCGGTATTCCGGTCGGGCCTGGACGCGGTTCAGCGGCCGGATCGCTTGTCGCATACTGTCTCGGAATCACGGGTATAGACCCGCTTCAATACGATCTTTTCTTTGAGCGTTTTTTAAATCCCGAACGCGTATCAATGCCGGATATCGACATCGATTTTTGCATTCGCGGTCGCGGCGAAGTGATCGAGCACGTCGCCGAACTATACGGACGCGATTCGGTCTGTCAAATAATCACGTTCGGAACGATGGCTGCCCGCGCAGCGATAAAAGACGTGGGCCGCGCGATTGGAATGCCATACGGCGATGTTGAAAAGATCGCAAAGATGATCCCGCCGCCGTTTCGCGGAAGGAACGTCAGCATCTCGGAAGCGATAAATCGCGTTCCCGAACTAAAGGCCGCGATGTCGTCCGATCCGCGAGTTAACGAGTTAATAGATCTTGCATTGAGGATCGAAGGCTGTGCGCGGCATTCGTCGGTTCACGCTGCGGGGGTCGTTATTTCGCCAAGGCCGCTGCATGAAATGGTGCCGGTCGCGACTTCGGCAAAGAACGAATTTACTAGCCAATACGAAATGGGCGATCTCGAAAAAGCAGGAATGCTTAAGATGGATTTCCTCGGTCTTACAACGCTCACGA
>JBOGOW010000035.1:0-16322 GCA_050748285.1 Pyrinomonadaceae bacterium | reverse complement strand
GTATCTATGTTTCTGTGAAACGTCTGAAACAAATGAAACGCCTGAAACGCCTGAAACATTTGAAACATCTGAAACGCGTAACAGCAGGAATGCCGGGCCGATCCGATCATGAAGGTCGAATTCATTACGAGAATTGCGTTCTGTGTGTTCCGAATAATCAGCCATTGAGGTTCTGGTCGCACCGGCAGAATGTTACCATATCACATCGTTGCAGGCATTGTCAAGTGTTTTATTCACGCAACGCCGCACATCTTTGCAAAAGCCCGCGCGTAAGCAAGGGCGATATGCGTATCTCCGTGCCGAAACGTGAGTGTGAACGAGCGCGCGGACGTGCGCATCCCGGTATCGCCCTTGCTTACGCGCGGGCTTCTGCATTGTTTCGCCCTACTTGCGATTAACCAGCAAATTATGCACCGGCGGGAGCAAGCCGTTCCGAAACTTCAGGTTCGCTTGCGGGTGAAATCTCGTCGGTTTCCATAAAAAAAGCATCATCGACGATCTTTTTCTGTTCGAGTTCGTGGATAGAATACGAGCCGGTTGCCGGAGAGGCAGAAGCAGTGCGGCCGTTGTATCGAAGCTCAACATTATCAGGCAGCAAGGCGCGCAGACGAGGCTCGACAAACGTCCAGCCGCCCATGTTTTGCGGCTCTTCCTGTGTCCAGAAGATCTGCGCTGCATTCGGATAAGAGGCGAAAACCTCTGCAAGTTTCTTGGCCGGGAACGGATAAAACTGTTCCACACGCACAACGACTTCTTTTCGGGCTTCGCCCTCATTGCGGACAAGAGTGTCCGCGCTCCGAGCGGCTTCGAGGTCGTAAAAGACCTTGCCGCTACACAGAACAACGCGTTTCACTTTTGCCCGATCAACGACGCCGGAATCATCGATAACAGGTTGGAACCCGCCGGTGGTTAGTTCCTCGATCATCGATGAGGCCGCAGGCAATCTCAAAAGACTCTTCGGCGTCATCACGATCAGCGGCCTGACAATATCTTGTTTGACCTGTCGGCGAAGAAGATGGAAATACTGCGCCGGCGTCGTCGGATAGCAAACCTGCATATTATTTTCGGCACAAAGCTGCAGAAATCGTTCGAGCCGTGCGGAGGAATGTTCCGGCCCTTGCCCTTCGAAGCCGTGTGGAAGCAGCATTACAAGCCGGCAGCGTTCCTTCCATTTGTCTTCGGATGCGGCGATATACTGATCGATGATAACCTGCGCGCCGTTTGAAAAATCGCCGAACTGGGCTTCCCACATCACAAGTTCGTCCGGGCAATTGATCGAATAGCCATATTCGAAACCGAGCACGCCGGACTCGCTCAAGCTGCTGTCGAAAACATAAAATCGCGCCTTCGGATTCTGGTCGTTTCGAAGTTCCGTCAGCGGCGACCAACGCTCACCCGTAACTGTGTCGTACATCGACGCGTGCCGCTGCGAAAACGTTCCGCGTCCCGAATCTTGTCCGCTAAGGCGAACGGCAAAACCTTCGAGCACAAGCGAACCGACCGCCATCGCCTCGGCAAAACCCCAATCCATCGGCGACTCGCCGCTGCCCATTTTGCCGCGACGCGCAAGCTGGCCGACCATTTTCGGATTGATATTAAATCCTTCGGGAACCAGCGAGATCTTTTCAGACGCTGCTTGCAGAATTGAGGGTTCCGAACCAGTCGGCAATATGTTCGAACCATCTTCGTCAACGATCGCAGGTTCGATCGCTTTCTTTTTCGGTTTTTCGGTCGCGATCTGTTTTGCTCGTGAAAGAATCCCTTCGTATTTTTCAACGACTTTGTTCGTCATCGAAGTCAGGTCGTCGTCGGAGATTACGCCCTCGCGGATCAGATGCTGCGCATAAAGATGACGGACGCCGGGATGAGCCTTAACACGTGCATACATAACCGGCTGCGTATAGCTCGGCTCGTCGCCTTCGTTGTGTCCGAGCCGTCGAAAACCGACAAGATCGAGCACGACATCTTTGTTAAATTCGCGTCGGTATTCGAGCGCGATCTGGATTACGCGATACGCTGCCTCGGGCGCGTCGCCGTTGATATGAAAAATAGGCGTTTGAGTTATCTGAGCGGCATCGGTCGAATAGATCGAGCTGCGGCCAAGCTCGGCGGCGGTTGTAAAACCGATCTGATTATTTATAACAAGATGTATCGTGCCGCCTGTTCGGTAGCCCGGAAGGTTTGCAAGCTGAAGCGTTTCCATCACGATGCCCTGGCCGGCGAATGCCGCATCACCGTGAAGCAGCACCGGCATTATCTGATCGTAAACCTCTTCGCGCGTTAGGTTATTTCCATTGCGAAGCTCGTCCTGTCGCCCACGGGCCATTCCCTCGACTACCGGATTTACAAATTCAAGATGGCTCGGATTACATGCGAGCCGGATTTTTAATTCACTTCCAGCTTTTGTTTTGCGAATCCCAAAAGCTCCCTGATGATATTTCACATCGCCTTCATCCGCAGGAAAATTTGGGTGCGATGCGCCTTCGAAAACGGTAAAAATGCGCTCGGCCATCTCGCCTTTTTCGGGATCGCCTATTATGTTCGACAGCACATTCAGCCGGCCGCGATGAGCCATTCCCATGTAGATCTCATCGACGCCGCGAGCCGATGCTCCCTCGATAAGCTGGTCGAGCATTGGGATTACGGTTTCACAGCCTTCGAGCGAAAAGCGTTTTTGACCAAGATATTTCTTGTGCAGAAATTGTTCGAATTGTTCAGCCTCGATCAGCTTTGCAAGTAGATTTTTTCGAATCTCCGGTTCCAGCGGCTGCTGATCGACAAACTGTGCCCGAACCTGTGCGCGGATCCATTCCTTTTCTTCCTTGCTCTGAATATGGCGATATTCGATACCGACCTTTCCGCAATACGCACTTCGCAAAATTTGCAGTATTCGACGAAGCGTTGCGGTTTTCTCGCCATGCAAACCGCCCGTTATGAACTCGCGATCGAGATCCCAAATCGTCAAGCCAAAATGATCGAGTTCAAGCTCGGCCGTGTGATACGAGGTCATATTCAGCGGATCGATATCGGCGAGCAGATGCCCGCGAATTCGGTAGGCGTTGATTAGCTGGAGCACGTTCGCCTGCTTTTCCGCCTGTTCGGTGAAACGGTCGCCGCCCAAAAGTGAAGGGTTGTAATCGACCGCCCAACGCATCGGCGGATGATTCAACTCTATATCCTTGAAAATAGAATCGTAAAAATCATGCTTGCCGATAAGAAATTCATGCAGCTTCGCAAGAAAAAGGCCGCTTTCCGCGCCTTGGATCACGCGATGGTCGTAGGTGCTTGTAAGCGTGATTATTTTGCTGATGCCAAGCTGCGAGAGCGCGGCGGGCGTCATCGCTTGATACTCTGCCGGATACTCGATAGCGCCGGTAGCGATGATCGCGCTTTGCCCGGCCATAAGACGCGGATTCGAAGCGACAGTCCCGATCGTTCCCGGATTGGTCAGCGAGATCGTGGTGCCGCCAAAATCTGCGATCTCGAGTTTGCCGTCTCGCGCCTTTTTGATCAAGTCATTGAACGACGTGAAAAACTCGGCGAAATTCATCGTTTCGCAATTTTTTATATTCGGAACAAGAAGATTGCGGGTGCCGTCTTTTTTCTCGATGTCGATCGCGATGCCGAGATTGATATGTTCGCTTTCGAGGCGCGCCGGTACGCCGTCCGACTCGGTAAAGCCCTGATTCATTCTCGGAAACGCCTTTACCGCCTGAATAATCGCCCAGCCGATCAGATGCGTGAACGACGCCTTGCCGCGGCTGTGATTCTGCAGATGCTCATTGATGACACGGCGATTTTCTTCAAGAACCTTGACCGGCATCGTGCGAACGCTGGTCGCGGTCGGCACGGTCAGGCTCTGCTCCATGTTTTCGACGATCTTTTTCGCGGGGCCGGTGATGGGTTTTGCTTTTATTTGCGACTCATTTGCATGCACACTCGCTACCGCTCGTGTTTCTGCCTTTGGTGCAGCGGCCGGGCCGTCGCCGCCGGAGATCAGATCGCTGAAAAACGTCTGCCACGATTCATCGACGGATTTTGGGTCGGCGTTATAGCGCGCAAGCAAGCCACCTACATAACTTGCGTTGGCGCCGAAATTCTCTTCTATGTATTCAGTTAAATCTGCAGTCGTTTCGTTCACGTTATTTATGGTTGATCCAAAAAAAATGTCCCACAAAGGACATTTTAGCCGAAAACAGTCAAATCTTACAGCCTGTCATGGCTTCACAAACTAAATGTCCCACGAGCAAATAAAAAGCCGCTGGTCCAGCGGCTTTGGTCTATCACGTCTTTGCGGATCGATAAATGCAAAATCAAAGGTCAAGCCGAAACGAGTTGTCGCAATAATTTTTCAGCCTTGGGCTGAAACTTTGCAATCAAGAATTCTGAAGATTCAAGAATTACACTTTCTCCGGTTTCGCTGATCGCAATTATTCCGCCATCGGGCAAAACGCGAACGTCATATATTTTTCCAGTTACAAAATCGTCATCATTGCCGACGAATACTGCCAGAGTATTCACCACATTCGGTCTAGCCCGACCGCGCGTCGAGATACTCCAAGACTCAAAATCTGTTATCTCGCCGCGAAGAATGCCGCCGGCTTCCCGGATGCTCGCTAACAAACTGTTTAAAACTTTAGCACTCATTTCAAATTCCTGATGATATCATCTCTTGCATTTGCCAGCTTTCTTTCTTCTAAGCCGGAAAGGTCTGCCTTCGCCGATTTTGAATATATCTCTAAAAGTATAACAGTATCTTTATTGAGCATTCAAAAATAAATCACTCGAACACCTCCTCTCTTCCCCTTTCCGGGCCGGGCAAATCTAATCTTACGGATTCCCCCCTGTCCCGCGAATTACAGCACTGGCGTCAGGCGCGACCGCGAGTCGCGATTTCAAAGTGTCGAAGTCGCTTTCTGTGAGGAGTTTTTTCTGATGTCGCAAAAATGTCGGCGTTGCAATGAATTCCATTTAACTATATTCAACTAAATGAAGCCTTCGATTTTTTTGCGGGAATCGACGATCCGTCATCTTGTTTTGTCGATTTTTCAAGGTCGATTTTGATCGCGTCCAGAATGCCGTTTATAAATTGGGTCGCTTCAAAACCAGAAAATCTGCGGGCGATTTCCAGTGCCTCATTTATAACAACCGTATGGGGCGTGTCCTCAAAAAGGAATTCATAAACGGCTAGCCGAAGGATGTTGCGGTCAACGATCGCCATTCGTTCGATGCGCCAATGCTCGGCGTGGGTGCGAATGCGGTCATCGACGGTTGAAAGCTCGCGGAGGGCGCCGGTTACGAGTTTATCGGCGAATGCGCGGGTTTTTTCATCTATCGATGCTTCACCAAGCTCGCTCCAGTAATTGGACGTTGTGAAATATTTTGGTTCTGCGACCACGTCGGCGGCAAACAGCATTTGCAACGCGCATTCACGGGCCTTTCGGCGGGTGCCGGAATTTTTTACTTCCTTTTCAAACGACATGAGAATGTGTCTTCTCGCTACCCCTAATTCCTTGATCTGCGGACATTTCACGAAAGAGATTTACCATCTCGATCGCCGAAATGGCCGCCTCGTAGCCTTTGTTTGCCGGCCCGTCGCCGCAGCGCTCGATAACCTGATCTTCGTTATCGGCGGTTATGACGCCGAACATTATCGGGACACCTGATTTCAAACCGGCCTGCATAATTCCGCTTGCAGCCTCGCCTGCGACAAAATCGAAATGCGGCGTGTCTCCGCGAATAACGACGCCGAGTGCGATCACCGCATCGTAATTGCCGCTTTCGGCCGCTTTTAACGAGGCAAGCGGCAATTCGAACGCGCCGGGAACTTTGAATACGCGAACGTCGTCTGCGGTTGCACCAAATTCATTGAGCGCACCAACCGCTTCGGCAAGCAGTTTTTCGGTAAAATCCGAATTCCATCGACTTACCACGATCGCAAAGCGAAAGCCGCCTGCACTGCTGCGTTCGATGTCAATATCCGGTTGCAACTTGCTCATAGCCAAATGCCAAATTTAAGTATAAGTAACGCCGCTTTGAAATGACAAGAAGAATAGACGAATGTTAACGTGCTCGGTGCTTTGCAGCCTGCGAAAGCAAAATGATATTTTGCAAATGTGGCAAACAACATTCTGATCACCGGCGGGGCCGGATTCATCGGTTCGCATCTTGCGGAGCAACTGCTCGGCGAGGGCGAATGGCAGGTTACGATCGTTGACGATCTAAATGATTTCTACGCGCCGGAAATAAAGCGTGCGAATCTGGATGCGATTCGCAAGGTCGGCGATTTCCAATTCACCGAAGCCGATATTCGCGATTTCGATAAACTGCGCGCCGTTTTTGATGAAACAGAGTTCGACTGTATCGTGCATTTAGCAGCCCGCGCGGGCGTGCGGCCATCGCTTTCGCAGCCGCGGCTTTATGCCGAAACCAACATCAACGGCACGCTGAATCTTCTTGAATTGGCACGCGATTACGAGGTGCCGCAATTCGTGTTTGGTTCATCCAGTTCGGTTTACGGCATCAATTCCAAGGTGCCGTTTGCTGAGGACGACCCGATTCATCAAACGATCTCGCCCTATGCCGCGACCAAAGCGGCGGGCGAATTGCTCTGCCATACATACTCGCATCTCTTCGAGATTCGATGCATTTGTCTGCGCTTTTTTACCGTTTACGGCGCACGGCAACGACCCGATCTTGCGATACATAAATTCGCGCGGCTCATTACTGAAGGCAAACCGATACAGGTTTTCGGCGACGGCACCACGCGGCGCGATTACACATATGTTGACGATATTATCCAGGGTGTTCGCGCGGCGATGGATTACGACGGCTCGAATTATGAAATATTTAATCTCGGTGAATCCGAAACAACTAACCTTTCACATTTAATCGAGCTACTTGAAAATTCATTGGATTTAAAAGCCGAGATCGACCGCCAACCGCTCCAGCCCGGCGATGTTCCGATCACATTCGCCGACATTTCAAAAGCCCGCAACCTGCTCGGCTATTCACCGAAAACAAAGATCGAAGAGGGCATTCCGAAATTCGTCGAATGGTTCTTGTCAGAACCGCCGGCATAAGTGGGTAGATTTCTTTGGGCTATCCCCTAACGCATAGCGGTTGGGTTATACAAATCGATGTAAGAATATTAGAGAGCACGGAGAGAGGGCGTTTCAACGTCCTTCTCGGCAGTTTCGGCTTGAGCCATCGGCAGAGTGTAAGCCCGTTAAAACGGGCTGAAAGTAACCGGGACAAACAATCCACGCCGTAAACGGAGTGGCTACGCCATGATAAACCCTTTGAAATCATCGCTTTAACGTCTTAACTTGGCGCATGTGGGGCTTGCCCCCGTAGCAGCGAAAGAAAATAGGGCCATTCGTATAGAAAACCTTTTGCTTTGATTGGGCGATTCTTTTACAATCGAAAGCACAGGGGGTGATATCTATGATAAAAACCATCCGCGGCAGTACGATTTGATAACTGTCCAATGAAGAGTTTGAACGAATCATTGCCCCGTACCGGCGCCAATTCAGGTCAGGGAATTGTAATCGACATCGGGACGGGCGACGGTCGCTTTGTGTCCGCAATGGCAAAAGCGAGTCCGAACAAATTCTTCATCGGGATAGACGCGAACGTAAAACCGCTAGAAAAGCCTTCGATGAAGGCAACAAGAAAACTTAACAAGGGCGGCCTGCCGAACGTAATGTTTGTGCAGGCCGCCGTTGAAGTTTTACCCGAAGAATTTACCGGAGTTGCAGACGAAATTCACATCCATTTTCAATGGGGCAGTTTGCTCCGAGCAGTCGTGCTGGGTGAGCGGAAAATACTCGGATCGCTTCGCCGGATTGCCGCGCAATCCTGCTTGCTCGAGATCATCATCGGCATCGATCCCGAACGCGACGAAAGCGAATACGCACGTTTGGAACTTCCGGTTTTGAACCTAGAACATTTCAGAAAAATCGCCGATTCGCGTTACGACACGGTTGGATTTAGAACGGTCGAGATACGCGAACTTTCATTTAAGGAATGGCGAAAGATCGAAACCACGTGGGCGCGAAAGTTGAGCAGCAGCTCAAACCGCAGCGTGATCCAATTAGTGTTTCAGGCCAAATGACATTAGAATCGAATCACCCTTTTGTATTCAATCTATGGCCCTCACCAGACGCGAATTCCTAAGATCACTGGCTGCATCAGCGGTCTTTTCGCATCTCGCGCGCCCGGCTTCTTTTTTCTCAACCAAAGAAAACCCATTCGAATTTTTGGTCATCGGCGATTCGCTTATTTGGGGACAAGGGCTTAAGGAAAAAGACAAAACCTACACGCTTGTCGCAGATTGGCTTCGAACTGAGGCTTTTGGTTCGCGGCGCGAAGTGAATCTGCGTGTAGAGGCGCATTCCGGTGCGACGATCACATTTCACGAGGACGAGGCCGAAAAATACCGCAAGGCGGGCCGCGACGAAACATATTATTATCCGCCGGAGATAAACGTAAATTTTCCGAGCATGTGGAAACAGACGGAAGTGGCGGCCGATAAGTACAAAGCCGCCGGAAAATCAGGTGCCGATCTGGTCTTGATCTCCGCCGGAATTACCGATATCGGCGTTTCCAAAGTCCTCGATCCTTTCGGTGATATCGACGAGCTGAAACCGCAAATCGAAAGGTCGTCGGGCGAACTGGTTTTCGAACTCCTCGAATATATTGCGCAGTTAAATCACGATGCTCTGATCGTAGTTGTCGGCTATTTTCCAATAATTTCGGAAAAGTCCAACGGCACGCGTTTGTTTAACGGCTGGCTCGAATCGATGAGCTTTCCGCGATTTTTGAAACCGCTTGCAAACAACGCGCTCCTTCGAAAACTCTTGTTTGGCCGAATCAAGAAAAAGGTGATCGAGCGTTCGATGCTTTGGGTTGCGGAATCGGATCGAAATCTGCAGAAGGCAGTCGATCGGATAAATGCGAAGCTCGAAAAACGAGCCGCGGTATTCGTGCCTTCACCATTGACCGAAGACAATGCCATTGAAACTCCTGACACGCTTCTTTTCCGAATGGGAAAGAAAGGCGTAGTCGAAGACCCGCTCTATTTTGAACGCAAAAAGGATTGTAAAGTGATGCTTAACGAATTGAAACGCTCGACCGGCATCGAATTTTCGGTGCGATTCTGCGAGATCGCCGGCGCCGGCCACCCAAATGAAGCCGGTGCAAAAGCCTATGCCGACGCTGTCGAGGCCGCACTTGCTCCTATTCTTTCAAAGTTTTCAACTGCCGGGGCAAGATGATTTGATGATTTCTAGTGTGGATTAGTGTGATGCGGGTGGTTGGAATAATTCTTTGACAAAGAAGAATCCACGAAACGACACGAATTCACACGAAAGAAACCGCTCAAAAAAAAACACATTTATCCATGGTTGCTCATTATGGAAATCCGATCCGAAATAACGAATAACGAAAAGTGAATAACTGATTTCCGCTATTCGCTTTTCACTATTCCCTATTCGTTATTTGGGAAGAGCAAAGCCATCATAAAACAAGCACCATTTTCTAAGGCGTGATCGGGGTTTATTGTTTTCAAGGCGATCTACCAACTAATCCGCCAATTAAGTTTCCAACCCGAGACTCAGAGGTTATAATCAAGCATTTGCTATGAAGATCGCAGTGGCAATGAGCGGTGGCGTCGATTCGTCGGCAGCGGCGGCGTTATTAAAGGAGCAGGGGCACGAGCTTGTCGGCTTTACGATGCAGCTGTGGAATCAGCGGCGCGGGATCAGCACGGACGAGAACGGCGACCCTTTGCCCTCGCGCTGCTGCTCGCTTGATGATGTTTATGACGCGCGACGTGTTGCTGAAAGCCTGGGCTTTCCATTCTATGTTTTGAATCTCGAAAAAGATTTCGAACGCGACGTCGTCGAGCCTTTTGTTCAAAGTTATCTTTCGGGTGAAACGCCGATCCCGTGCGTCGCGTGCAACTCGCGTCTGAAATTTGCATCGCTTGACCGGATGGCGATCTCGCTTGGCTGCGACAAGGTTGCGACCGGCCATTATGCTCGAGTTGAATACGACGAAACGGCGGATCGTTATCGCCTTTTCCGGGGCCGAAATCATTGGAAAGATCAGAGCTATTTCCTTTGGGAACTCACGCAGGATCAGCTTTCACGGTCATATTTTCCACTTGGCGAAATGATGAAAGAAGAGGTGCGCGACATCGCCCGCGACGCAAATCTCTACACCGCCGAAAAACAGGAATCGCAGGAAATTTGTTTTGTGCCGGACGGCAAATACTCTGAGTTTATCGACCGCTATCTCGAACACGAAAATCGAAGCGATGAATTACCCGAAGGCGGCGAGATCGTCAATTCTGTGGGCGAAACCGTTGGCACGCACACCGGCATTCACCGCTACACCATCGGCCAGCGGCGCGGTCTCGGTATCGCAAATGAAAAGCCGCTATATGTAACACAGATCGAACGCGCGCGAAATCAGATAGTAGTCGGAGAAGCCGGAGAACTCGAATCCATTGAGTTTGTCGCAAAAGGCGTTAACTGGGTCGCTTTCGACGAGCCATCGGAACCGGTTCGGGCCGACGTAAAAGTGCGCTATCGCCACGACCCCGCGCCGGCAACTATCTATCCGGATGCCAGGTTTCCGCTCGATGCAAACGGCGATGCGGACAAGAGTGTCCGCGCTCCATTGCGTGCCCGGATCGTTTTCGACGAACCGCAACGCGCCATCACACCCGGCCAAGCCACGATCTTCTACAACGGCGATGAGGTTGTCGGCGGCGGTTGGATTTTGAAGATGTGATATTGTAAATAATTACAAATGAAAACGAATCAGCAAGCCTTATTCGAAAGCGAAGTTGTGTATTCCTATCCCGGAAAAAGAAAATCTCCATCCGGGAAAGCAACCACTGATTTAGTTCTATCCTCGCACGTCGGAGACAATAGCGATCTATTTCCGCAGATTCTCGATCTCCACGTTCCTAAAGGAGCCAAGATTGCTGATGTTACGTACGGCAAAGGTGTATTTTGGCGTAAGGTTGATTTAACCAAATACGAATTGTTTCCAACTGATTTAAAAAGCGGAATCGATTGCCGCAAACTTCCGTACACAGACGGTGAAATAGACTGTGTCGTTCTCGACCCTCCATATATGGAAGGCTTGTATCGTAATGACGACAGCTTTGCGGGCCAAGGAACGCACGGAGCATTTCAGGAAAACTATTCGAACGGAAAAATGCCAAAAGAAATCTCAGCGAAGTGGCATGATGCGGTGCTTGAAATGTACGTGCAAGCCGCGATAGAAGCAAAACGGATTCTGCGAAGTGGCGGTATTTTTATAGTTAAGTGTCAGGACGAAGTGAGCGCCGGCATCCAAAGATTGGCTCACGTCGAGATCATTGTAAATCTAAATCTGCTTGGGTTTTATGCGAAGGATTTGTTCGTTTTGACACGTTCGAATAGACCCGGTGTTTCGAGAACTCTGAAGCAGCTTCATGCACGAAAAAATCATTCCTACTTTATTGTTTTTGTTAAAGGAGCAACAAAGTCAAAAATTTCGTCGATTGCCGTTATGCACCATCTATTAAACGGTCGAGCAGAAGAAACGGATCATCTACGAAAGGCGTTTGAAGCGGATGAGTAACTTTTATCATTGAAGCGATCAGTTGGCTTTGTTGAAATGCAGAATATTTTCGATACCTGCTTCTTGGCAGATCAGAGTTTAATGCAAACGCAAATTTCCACTCCTCGCTCATCGCAAACAAATTGACGGCAACGATATCGAATTCTCCCGCAAGCAGGCATGTTGTCCGTACTTCAGTTCCATCGCTAAAATGAACGGTTCGGCAATCGCTTGCATCGCATTGAAAGCTAGCCGAATATCCGTCATCCGTTTTTCTTATCGTGTTCGTTTGCAACGACTTACTTTCAACCAAAAAGCTTCGATTTCTGTAATTGAACCTGATATCTCCTTTCTTCTTTCGATCGTGGTCGTCATCCTTTTCAAGAGCGCTGATCCGCGAGTTTTCAAAATACAGCTTTTTCAGTTTATACTCAGCCACGTAGCCAAGCATCATGCCGCGTATGCTTGGGTTTTCATCGACGATTCTCGTCAGTTCTTCGGCGCTCAATTGCCAGCGATGTAGAATATTAAGACGTTTTAGCTGTTCAAGGTTTTTTGTTTTGGGCATTTCGATTTTGCTCACGAAATCTTATCATACAGAAACTCAATTGTTATTATCTGTCCCACTAGATAACGAGGTTGTCGGCGGCGGTTGGATAGAAAAGCAATAATTCTGTCGCGTGCGATAGTAATGCCGTATAATTTATCGAAGGAGTTTCTATGAATACACACCTCACGGAAATTTTGGAATTAAGCGTAGTGGAGCGGATACAAATCGTCGAGGATATATGGGATAGCATCGCCGTGGATTCTGAGAATATTGAAGTCTCAGACGATTAAAAAATGAACTTGATCGTCGAATGGATTCTTACGAAAAAGATCCGGATGCTGGCGTTAGTTGGGAAGAGCTTGACGAAAGACTTGCGAAATCTCGATGAAACGTCAAGTAACAATCCGACCGGAAGCCGAGGCAGACATTGAGGAATCATTCAATTGGTATGAAGATCAAGTATCCGGGGTCTCGGACATGAATTTCGACATTCCCTTCGCTCAAAGCTGAATTTGATCGACGCGAATCCGTTTTTGTTTCCGATCGTTTATCGAAAAATCCGCCGGGCGCTTTTAAGGCGTTTTCCGCATGCACTATATTTTTTCATCGAGAATGAAAATATTGTCGTCACTGCCTGCGTTCATCACAAACGCAACCCGAAAGTCTGGAGACGCCGGCCATAAAGTGACAAAATCCATCTTGGAAATCTTTCCTGTTGGTTTCAATCAAACGCGTGGATTCTGTTTTCAATCGCTGAAAAGTTAAAAATTAAAAAGGAATTGTTTATGCCAAAACCAAAGAAGCGACCGAGCAAAAGCGCAAAAGCGGCGATGAAAGCGGTGAGCGAATCGAAGCTGCTTGGCGCGAAAAACGAACTCGAAAAACAGACCGACCGGGAATTTAAATCGTCGGTCGTTACGCCTCGAACCAACAAAACTGCACTCAAACCGCGCCCTGATAAAAAACGCGGTTAGACCGATGAAACGCGATGCATGCTTTATTGCGACACTTCGGAAAAGGTGAAAACTGAAAATGAAAGATAATGACGAAAGCGGAGTTAAGGAAAATTTATCTTACAAGGCGCGGTTCGATCTCACCCGATGACAGACTGCATCTCAGTGAAAAGATCGCGGAAAAGTTCTTCGCGGAAGTCGATCTTGCAAATTTTCGTTTTATCCACTGTTTCATTTCGCTTCAACGACTCGGCGAAATAGAAACTGCTCCGATCTTTCAACAGCTATGGCAGGATTTTCCGCAGATAGAAACGTTTGCGCCGCGGATAAACGAGCAAACCAATGAGATCGACGCATTGCCATGCCGGCTTGAGACAAAATTGATCGAAAACAAATGGAATATATCCGAACCGGCGGACGGCGACGCAGTCGATCCGAAATCGATCGATATGGTTATCGTGCCATTGCTGTGTTTTGACGAACGCGGGTTTCGCGTCGGTTACGGCAAAGGATTCTACGACCGGTTTCTCGCAAAATGTCGACCAGATTGCGTGAAAGTCGGACTAAGTTTTTTCCCGCCGGTCGAACGTATCGATGATATTAACGCCGGCGATGTCGCACTCGACCTCTGGATCACACCGGAAAAAATCATTGCCACAGAGAACACCGAGAATTTTTGATAAAAATCCGACCGGTTTGTCTGTGTAAATCTGTAGCTGAATATTACTTCGCCTTAAGAATGTCTCGAATTTCCGTTAACAGCTTTTCTTCCGCCGGCGTTTCCGCTTCGGCCTCGAGTCCTTTGAACAGGCTCACGGCGTAGCGCGCGAGGAAGAACATTACAACGGCCACCAGCAGGAACGAAATAATGTCGTTGACAAATTGCCCGTACATTATCAGCGGCTGTTTTGCCGCAACGGCCGCTTCGATCTCGGCCGGCGTATTGGTCGGCATTGTTCCCAAATTCCACACTTTCTGCGAAAAATCGATCCCGCCCGTTGCCAAACCGACGATCGGCATAACAATGCCATCGGTAAAAGTTTTAACCACGGTTCCGAACGCCGCTCCCATTATTACGGCGATCGCCAGATCTAGAACATTTCCCCGCGCGATGAATTTCTTAAAATCGTTTAACATTTTTCTCCTCCAATCGATGTGGCTTCGATTCAAACACTCTATCAGCTTCACGTCATTAGGGACAACTCGACGCCGCTTCAACACAAAAAAGGCGGAACGATCCGCCTTAATACAATCTCAATTGGGGAAAACTAGATCGAAACCGCGTCGGCAATTTCTTCTTCCTCGTCCTCGGTTTCGGTCGAAGTGAGCAGCACATCGGTCTCATCGGTTTCTTCGTCCTCGGTTTCAGCCGAGCTGTAATCTGACGCAGAATAGCGGCTGGTTTGTGACTCTGCCGTTTGATTCTCCAAAAGCTCTTTTGCCTTTAGCATGCTGCAGCTTCCTTCGAGCACCGCGCCGTCTTCCATGATGATCCGCGGCGTTTGAATATTGCCGACCACGCGTGCGGTGCGGCCAAGCTGGATCTTCTCGGTTGCGGAAATATCACCATTTACATTTCCGTTAATAAGGGCGGAGGCAACCGATACGTTTGCATCCACCTGGCCGTTCGTTCCGACCAAAAGCGTGCCGGATTCTGACGAGACCGTGCCCACCAGATGTCCGTCAACCCGCAGCATTGCCTGAAAATTCGTTTCGCCCGTCAGCACAGTTCCGTGCCCGACGAAGCCGCTCAAGCGGCCCTCTTTAATATCGCGCGCCATCGCATCGCTATCGGTTATCGCACGCGATGGCGTCGCCACGCCCTCGCTCTGATATTGATATTGCGGCGTCGAAGCCGCCGGCGTTGTGTTGTAATTCGTGGTTTCCGGTTCGTCGTTTTTACCTCTGCCCATTCGGATCATGATGTGTATTGCTCCTTTTTTGTAGCGGAATAGAAGGGGGGATTTAACAGGGGTGGCCGAAAAGCGCAGGAAGTAAGCAGGCTTGCCGGTTTGCTGTTTGCCTTCACAGGTATAATAAATGACACGGCGGCGATCTGTCTAGTAGAATTTTGCACCTTGTTAATAAAGGCTCGTCGTGCGAAGATTAAAAGTTTCGGAGGAAGGTCGATAAATTGTTTGTTGAGAGCAAGACAAAAACGCGGTTGTTGAAGAAAATGGGGCGGGCCGTTGCCGATTTTGGGATGATCGCCGAGGGCGACAAGGTGATGGTGTGTCTTTCGGGCGGAAAGGACAGCTACACGATGCTCGATCTGCTGCTCGACGTAAAACGCCGCGCGCCTGTAAACTTTGAAATACTTGCGGTTAATCTGGATCAAAAACAGCCGGGTTTTCCCGAAGAGGTGCTGCCGAATTACCTTACTGAGCTAGGCGTGCCCTTTCGCATTGTCGAGGAAGACACGTATTCGATCGTAAAAGAGCATATCCCCGAGGGCAAGACGTTTTGCTCGCTTTGCAGCCGTCTGCGGCGCGGTATTTTGTATAACGTCGCGGTCGAGGAAGGCTGCACAAAGATCGCGCTCGGGCATCACGGCGATGACATCATCAACACATTTTTGCTGAATTTATTTTACGTCGGCCAGCTAAAGGCGATGCCGCCGATACTTCGCAGCGACGACAGCCGCAACACGATCATCCGCCCGCTTGCATATGCGCAGGAAAGCGAGATCACGGCCTATGCAGAAGAAAAACAGTTCCCGATCATTCCCTGCAACCTCTGCGGTTCGCAGCCAAACCTGAAACGCGCCCGTGTGAAGCGCCTCATCACCGAACTTGCGAATGAAATTCCCAGCTTGCGAAGCTCGATCCTCACAGCACTTACAAACGTAACCGGCTCGCACTTGCTCGACAACGAACTTTACGATTTTCGAAATTTCGAACCGCTCGTAAAACGCATCCCGCCCGGCCACGGCTCGATCGCGCAGGAACTCGACGCCGTCTTCGACCACTCGGAAGCCGCCTTCATGTCAGCACCGGGAGCCCTAGCGACCGCATTCTTTGCAGAAGCCCGCACGTAAGTAAGGGCGGAACGCGCATCTCGGTGCAAACAAACGCAAAAACCCCGGCTGCGGACAGGAATGTCCGCGTTCCTTTGCACAAGCCCGCACGTGAGTAAGGGCGGAACACGCAAGCAACGGAAACGAGCGACCTGATATCGCCCTTGTTTACACGCGGGCTTTT
>JBOGOW010000034.1:0-16811 GCA_050748285.1 Pyrinomonadaceae bacterium | reverse complement strand
GGTCACAACCGTCGCTTTCACAGAAAACTGAAACGGCATCGTTCCGTCTTCTTCATCAATGAGTCGGGCAAGTTTTCCGACGACTTGCTCTTTTTCATTTTCGCTCAAAGTTTCCAGCCAATGCGGCATCAGAAAATTTGCGACAAGTGGGGCTTCGACAAAGGCCGCTCCGTTTTCGAATTCAAAGATCTCGTTCGATGTTTCCGTTCTAACATTTATAAGTCCGGCACTTTCGGCGAGCGATTTTAGACGCGAAACCGTATGAAGTTCTTCGACAAGCGTTTCGGCAATGTGTCTCTGATCGCCTAGGTCATTGTTGAATAAAACTTCCCAAAGCTCCGAAAAAACCTCGCCGAAACTTCCGGAGGAAGGAAGAAAAAATATTACATTTGCACGGGATCGAGCGATGCCGACGGCGTAGTTTACAAAATCTTCAATATCTTTCGGCTGTGCGAGGCTTAAGTCGGCAATAACCGCATCGAATGAATCGTCCTCGAACTCAATTGTCGAAAAATCGACATCGGCTCTAAGTGCAATAGCTTTGTCGCGGGCGATACCTAACAGATCTTCATTCTCACAAGCGCCAAAAACCGAAATACGCTCGTCTAGTTTTTCGCGGATCGCAAAACAATGGTCGCCGGTGCCGGCATTAAGATAAAGGACGTTTTCGACATCTGCGAGATCAAGATGTTTATCGGCAAGCTCCGCAAAGCGCCGTGTCCAATCCGGCGTCAAATATAGATCGCGAATGAACGCGAGTTCTTTTTGCGATTTTTGCATACTTTTGCGTGTGCTATATTTTCGATGAATTTATCGTACGAATTCAAATTCGCCGAATTTTTCCGGGACGTGAAAATTCGGTTTCTTCGTCAACGTCGGCGACCACGCAAGATAACCGCGATGCGGGTCTTTTCCGACACATCGGAAAAGATTACCAAGCCAAACATCGCCTGCCTTTGGCGTCCTACCAAATGCCGTCCATGGAATCTTAATTATCAATCTAATTTTATCGTTTTTGCTGACGGCTGCCGCCACGGTCATGCACGAACTATATTCAAAATCCGCGATTCGCTTGCCGGTTGTCAAATCGATAGCGACGTCAACCCATTCGCCCGTCGGTGCAGCCTCGAATTCAAAATACCTTTTCGGCTTTTTCGGATCAGGCGCCAAAAATATCTCGCAAACGTCGCGATCCCAAAGCCCGATCGTCTTTTGCCTTACATCCGGCTTATCGCTCACGACCAAAGGGTCGGTTTGATTTCCATCGAAAAAAATCCAAAGTGCTTCGTCCGACCATAACATCCGAGCCGTAAAATGCCGGCCTGAGGCAGCCGGTTTCGCAGACCAGTATTTGTTGACAGTTATCGGTTCGGCCTGGTCGAAAACGGACGGAGAGAGATCGAACGACGACAGGTCGCGGTTGATGAACTTGATCGTTGCTCTCGGCTTGGCTACGTGGTGCATTTTCTGTCCAAAGCTAGCATTAAACGATGCGACCATGAAAATGAACATGATTACAACGATGGTTTTTTCATACTTACCGAAGGTTTGCTTTTTCTTTATTATCATTAACCGCGAATCTTTCGTATTGCATTCCAAAACGTCCGGAATTCCTCAGCAACGGCTTTCTTAAGTCCGCCGCCGATCACGCGAAACGGTTGATTTTCAGTAAATGCCTGAGCTATCGCCCACATCGTTCGCCTCGAAAATTCCGGCTCGTTTGAAATTGCGAAAACCGGTTCCCAATAATTCGGCATCAGCTTTGATTTGAATCGGTCGAGGCCTTCGAAATTATAGAACCGCTGGCCGTGTTTCCGCATCCACGCAAGCAGGATTCTGAGCCAAACCGGATTGTCGAACGGCTCGATCGTCGCCCGACGCGAAAGCGGTGAAAGGCCGAGCGTGATGTATTCGCAGCCCTCGTCTGCAATAGATCGGATCGCAGCATCCATCATCAATTCGACGGTTCCGTTTGGAGCACCCGCACGATGCGGAAACTGTTCGGTGAGCCAGCCGGAACGATTCGGGATCGGCGATAGGACGAGAAATGCCTCGACGAAGGAATTACGTTCCGCAACAAAAACTCGGCGGTTTTCTAACCTACGAAGCGTTTCCGGCTCGATCACAAAATGAAGCGGCGGAAGGCCTTTTAACGTCAACCAGGAATTCAAGCAGTCGCGAAGTTCTCTGCTGTCGTGTGCGCGTTCGAGCGGCCATTCGTTTACCACAACGCCTTTATTTTTCGAACGATTGATCTGCGCCCGCAGCGATGCATTATTTTTAACGATCGCATCCCATTCCGCCGGCCGCCAAACCGGCTGCGCGCCCAACAACACCATCGAATGAGCGTCGTCGTTATGATAAAGCCCGTCGAGCCGGCCCTCTGCACCAAAATAGCAAACGCTTCGTCCGACTTTCGCGGCGTCGTGTTCAAATTGAAGCGTTACGTCCCTTAACTTCGTATCTGCACAAACCGGAGCACCGGCAACGACCCTTACGTGTTTCGATTCGACATATCCAACAACCGATTCCCCGTTATCACCAAACCAATATTCGATCCCCGGATTCACGATCTGAAAACACGTCGTATTCCAACCGTATCGCATAACGAGTTCCCGAGCGCCCGCGAAATCATTGCAATCCATAAAACTACTGATCGTTGACAGAGAGTAAAAGCCAAATGTTACTCAGTTCGGTTCTGCTCGAGCCGTAACTCCCAAACCTTTGCGGTAACGGCTACGTCCTATATACTTGATCGCGTTTTGAAGATCTCTTACCTCGTAAAGACACTCGTCTGACAAACGCCGATAGAATACGGCATTAGTATCGAGAATAAGTTCAATATTCTCGGGCTTCGCAGCTGCGATCACCTTGTCCTCTCCGACCCAATCAAATCCGGAATCGTAGATTCGGCCCTTTTCCTTCCAAATCCGCAATGCTTCCAAAAGTTTCTGATTTGTTATTGGTCTATCGTCAGGCGCAATTGTTAACTCAGAATTTCTAGCTTTTGACAGAATTTTTGATTGCTCTTCCCGTGACTTCATATTGAAGTCCTTCGGAAGCTTGTCTTCACGAAGAGTAATACTCCGACTAATAAATTTCTTTACTTCAGGGTTCGTAGTCTTCAACACAAACTCTTTAACGGCAACAAATGATTCGGGTGTAAGCAGATGAAGCAGGGCAAGCGAAACTTCGACTCTCAGTCCATCGTCATTATTCGCCAGAATCGGGATGAGGTGTTTGACTGCTCGTTCGTCCTCAAATTCATACAACGCAAAGGCGTACGAAAAAAGTTCCTTTGGATCACTGGATTTTAATCCGGCTATCAAGAGGTCATAGTCGCTTGGATGTCCGAATACACCCAGACTTTGGATCGCCTGACGGCGAACCGTATCCGTCTCACTTGAAGCCAATTGTCGAATTCGCGGCAGGGCCGGTAGGTATTGGGCATTAGCTAACAACGCAACTGCGGACTTCAGTTCAACCTCGTCTTTCGATTTCTCGAGTATATCCGCAAGAACTGGAAGGCCTTTCGAGCCAAACGCACCCCATACAAATTCATGAGAGAGCGGCCAGGCTACATTCATCGCGTGCATCCCGACATACATTGAACCCTTGTCATCCCTCAAGATAGCCCTCAACATCGGAAGCACTTTGGGATCCTGCGTTTGAGCGGCCTCAAACGCCGTGAGGAAAACGTAGGTATACTGACTGGATATCGGAGTTGAGTTCCAAATCCCTGCGATATATTTCGCCTCGGCTGCTTTTCCAATATTCCACAGAACAACCGTCGCGTTTAGCTTAAAGAAATCGTCCTTGTCTTTTCCGGCATCAACCTTTTCGACCTCCTGTTTGAGCAGCAGTGAAGCTCTTGCACCTGAGGAAATTAGAAGTTTCCATGACTCATCTATCTGTTTCGCCTTGGCTTCCTTTTGTGCGTCTGACCATCCTTCCCACGAAATGCCACGTAGGGACTTTACTGCCTCTTCCAACTTCTGATCAATAGGCTCTTGGGCGAAACTCGCAAACGAAAGAAAAAGAATCGACAACAGGATAATCGGGTTGAAAAATAATCGAAACATAAAGCAGGTACCTACAATTATTATGACGGACTCAAAACTATCTTGAAAGCCAATTTGCGATTTTCAAGTCGCAAAGATCATCGAGAACGGTTTCGGCGGCCAAGATCACTTTGCAAAATATCGAACATTCGGCAGATCTTTAAAGTGCTCGTCCTGTGTCCAGAGTGTAGCTCTGTATCTTTGAGCCGTTGCGTAAATAATACTGTCGGCCAGCGGCAGTCTGTAACGCGCTGCATCGAGAGCAAGGGAAAGATCAAGGTCTATCAGTTGTCCCTGTATCATTGCATTCACGGCGGTCATAGCATCATCTTCATTACCGTCGCGCAGCGTTCGTTTGACGACTTCATAGATAGATATGACTGGAACGACAAGGTTTTTGGAATCGGTGATTGCCTCCGAATATAACTGCGATCTCTCTGATCCGATAAGGTATTCGAGCCAGCCGGAGGAATCGACCAAATTGCGACCGCTCATATCCTATCGTCCTCGCGTACGATATTGGGTTTTATTCCCCGACCTTTGAGAATACCCTTCATCTCCTCGATAGGTCGAAGAGGAATCAACTCAACGCGGTCGCCGAAACTTATCACGCGAAAACGCTCACCCGGACTCAACCCAAGGCGTTCTCTGATGATTCGAGGAATGACGATTTGATATTTTGACGAAAGTGTTACAGTTTCCATATCGATAAGCTAATTGTAAAACGATTTAGCTATCGATGCAATAAATACTTTACCCAATGCGGTAATGTTTGATTTCTATTTATTCAAAACCGTCTTGAAAGCCATTTTGGCGAGTTTCCAGGTTCGGTTCCAGTCGATTTTGCCGCTGTCGTCGCGGCCTAGTAGTTTGCCGACGAACGCCCGGCGAAAATCTTTTCCCTCGCGGCGGAGCATAAATTCTTTGGCGTAAGGTTTTGCGGTCTCAAAGAAATTAAACTCTGGATCGGTGATTATGCCGATGCCTTCGAGCGTCATAAGCGCACGCATTATATATGTAAAATTCGACGGCAGGCGGAACGGATAATCGTACATCACGTCCGCGAGGTCGTAGGTCAATTCTTTGAAATTCACATCTTTGAGTTTTAGATTCAGATGAAACTCGAACATTTTTTCGACGACCGGCCGAACGATCGCGTCGTCGGTACCAGGTTTTAGAAAATCGAGGTCGATCAGGTCTTGAGCGATGCCCGCAGGGTCTTTTCCGACGACGTGGAAGAAGGCGTCGATCATCTTCGATTGAAGCTCTGGTGTAATGCGCCCGACCATGCCGAAATCAAAAAACGCGAGCCGTCCGTCCGGCATCACGAGCAAATTTCCCGGATGCGGATCGGCATGAAAAAAGCCGTCCTCCAACAGCTGTTTGAGGTAAGTCTTAATAAGTAAACGATTTACCTTTGCGGGCGAGATACTGCGGCGTGCATGTCCTTCGAGGTCAGTAACCTTTGTGCCGTGGATAAATTCCATCGTCAGCACTTTCGAGGTCGTTGCATTCCAATAGATCTTCGGGACGTGAATGTTCTCCCAATTTTTAAAACTCTCGCGAAACTGTTCCGCGTTCTGCCCCTCGGCGGCGTAATCCATTTCTTCGTGGATCGTCTCGTTAAACTCGCGGAGCATACCCGACCAATCGGCGTTTTCATTCAACTGCGGAAACCTCTCGGCAAAATTTGCGACCTTTTTTAAGATCTCAAGATCGCCTTCGATCGTGGCTTCGAGGTTTGGACGCTGTACTTTGACCGCAACTTCTTCGCCCGTATGAAGCCGCGCCCGATAGACCTGGCCGAGCGAAGCAGCGGCTACGGGAGCGATCTCAAATTCCTTGTAAATCTCGTTTATCTTTCGACCGAGTTCTTTCTCGATACGTGCAAACGCGATCTCACTTGCAAACGGCGGCACGTTGTCCTGCAATTCGCCAAGCGCCGCGACGAAAGGTATAGGCAAAAGATCGGCCCGCGTTCCCATCGACTGGCCGATCTTTATAAACGTCGGGCCTAGTTCGATCAGTTTTTCCTTCAGCCAAACTGCCTGCTTTTCGTGATTTCGCTCGCGGTTCGTTTCACTTCCTAGAAAAAATCGGCGAAGCGCGAGCATCGTGCCGTGCAAGAACGAAAGCCTCACTCGATACAGCTTTTCACCAATAACCGCTGCCCTGGTAAGACGTTCCGCTGTTCGCATCCGGCCGTCAGCGTTGCGCAGCATTCCTTTCCGATGCGCATCGTATTGATCGAGATAAAGATAAAGCGCGAGTTTGCCGATAACCCCCGAAACGTTTGCGATGCGAAGCCACCCGCGAATACCGGCATAACGACGCGAAATACTGGTTTCGTTCGCAATAAGCGACTTTTCTTTTGCGATCAGTTGATCGTTGGAAACAAATTTGGAGGGTCGAATGTCGTCGGCAGCAGTCAATGCAAGGGCGCCTTTGCCGTTAGTCTCCACAGCGACCGATTGCTTTACTCCCAGGCCATTTTGTTTTGCGGAATCGTTCATCAAAATCTAAGCCGCTATCTCCTGACCGAATTGAAGCAAATAACCATTGTTATCGTAGATCGCAAATTCGCGCATGCCGTAATGAAAATTTTCGATGCCGTAGCATAAGCGGGCTTTGTCTTTTAACTTTTTCCAGAACGCATCCACATCGTCAGTATTGAAATAGAACCAGCCGGTAAAGCCAAGCTTTTCATATTTGACGCTTTCGAAAGGTCTGGCAAGCATGATCGCAACAGCATCAAGCCGCAGCGACGCCCATCCCCAATCTTCATTCAATTCGCCACATGTAAACCCAAGCACATCGACATAAAAATCGACCGCCCCCTTTAAATCCTCGGTCCACAACATCGGTCTTAATTCTGTAATTTTCATTCTTCTTATCGGTTTTACGGCAGTATTTCAAAGGAATCACAATGTGCCGGTCGGAACATACTGAAATGCCTGCGATCGACAGTCAGAATTTTTGTAATATTAGCGGCCTCGGCCATCGCAAAGATTAGCGCGTCGATGAAATCGACATTTGAATCATTATATTTTTGGAGTATTTCAGCAGTTCGTAGGTAATTTTCGGAAGTCGGAGCAGACAAAACAAACTTGGACTTTGCAAGATTCTTTACAAATATCGCCAATGGCTCAACACCTCGATTCTTATTAATCAGGTAAGCGGTTTCCGTAATCACCGGAATGGGAATTACAACCTGTTCACGGTTGGCAGAGACAATCGGATAGACGTTGTTATGAGGAACATCCGATTCATCAATCGAAGCATACCAAAATCCGCTGTCCATTAAACACGCCATCTAGTCATTGTTGAAGCCGCCAGGCATATCTATAGCTTCGCGGAGGATTTCCTTATAACGAACTGACGTATCGGTCTTGCCGCTTGAAAACATTCCGATA
Organism: Pyrinomonadaceae bacterium; assembly: GCA_050748285.1. Lineage (GTDB taxonomy): Bacteria > Acidobacteriota > Blastocatellia > Pyrinomonadales > Pyrinomonadaceae > OLB17. The sequence goes on along the minus strand of JBOGOW010000034.1, from coordinate 9,337 downwards.
AAAGGAGTGAACGGATTTTCGTATTCCTCAGGTTTTGTCGAATTATTGGGATCGCTCGTCACCTCTCCCGGGAAATGTTCGTCCCAAACCTCTTCAACAAGATCGCCGACAACCTTATCCACGTCTTTGCCGATCCTGGCTGCGCGTTTTTTTATTTTCTGTTCTGTTTCTTTAGAAACAGTGATCGTGATACTCATAAACCACCTTTACAACAAATCTAACATATTCCTTACGCCCTCGTGCCTGAAATAGTTCAATGCGCGGGTTGAGTCTTTCACGATCTGTGTCTTTAACTCATCTATTCCATTAAACTTACGCTCGTCGCGGATTCGGTGTAGGAAGCGGACTCGGATCACGTCGCCGTAAAGCTCGCGGTCGAAATCGAAGAGGTAACTTTCAATCGAAGGCTCGGCCTCAGTTTCGAAAGTGGGACGCACCCCGATGTTTGTAATGCTCCGCCGCCAAGTGCCATCTACAAGAGTTGCGGTTGCGTAAACACCGAATTTTGGAATAACCCGATTGTGCGGTTTTAAATTGGCAGTCGGAAATCCGATAGTGTGGCCGCGGCGGTTGCCGCGGATGATCACACCCTCGACACCGTATGGGCGACCGAGCATACGCCGGGCAAGATTGACGCGTCCCTCTGAAAGCAGCTGCCGAATTTTCGACGAACTTATTCGATGTCCGCGAAGCTGCACCTCGGGGACTTCGTCCGCAAAAAAACCTAGTTCGTCACTCTTTTTGCGAAGCAGCTCAATGTTACCGCCGCGATTCTTTCCGAACGCAAAACCTTTCCCCAAATAAACCTCTTTCGCATGAAGACGGTCGTGAATGATTGCATGTAGAAAATCATCGGCCGGCTGAGTGGCAAATTCGCGATCAAACTTGATGACGATCGCTTGCTCGATGCCAAGCATTTCGAGATTCGCAAGGCGTTGGTCGAGTGTCTGAAGCAGAGGCGGCGCGGTTTCGGGATGCAAAACGGCGCGCGGATGCGGGTCAAACGTAATTGCTGTCGAATGCGCCTCGCATTCGCCGGCCCGCGCCACAACCGTCTGCATGATCCGTTGATGCCCAAGATGCAGCCCGTCAAAAACGCCGAGCGTCAAAACGGTCGGCTTCTGAATATTCGCGTTTTCAGTGCCGTGAAAAATTTTCATACCTTTCCTGCCGAAGCCCGCACATTGCAGAAGCCCGCACGCAGTAAGGGCGAAATAGTCTAGTTGGATGTTCGCCCTTACTGCGTTAGGGCTTCTGCACTCAAATCGCCCAGGAACTTTCCCGGTACCAAATAGTTTCGCACATAATCAGCGACGGCTGAATCCGACGGAGCGCGGACACTCTTGTCCGCATTCTCGGAAAACTAGTCACCGAGATTCTTTCCAGGTACTAAATAGTTGCGCACATAGTCATCAACGGCCGAATCAAGCGGCATCAGGTCGGTAGTGTATCCGGCAGCTCGAATGCGGGTAAGATCGGCTTGGGTGTGGTACTGATAGCGATCCCGCAAGTTTTCGGGCATATCGATAAACTCGACATTTTTTGGTAGATCGAGAGCTTTGAAAATCGCATCTGCGAGCGCGTTCCAAGTATTCATCTGTCCAGAACCGACGTTGAACAGCCCACCCGTGTCCCCCGCTATCGCCGCCCGCACGTTAGTAAGGGCTCTGCTCTCCATAAAATGCAGCGTCATATCGACCGCATCTTTCACATAAACAAAATCGCGGCCGAATTCGCCATCGGCGTAATCTGCGTTATGACTTTTGAACAGCTTCAAGCTGCCGGTTTCGTTTATCTGATCGAACGCCTTGTTCACCAGCGACCGCATATCGCCCTTGTGATTTTCATTCGGCCCGAAAACATTGAAATACTTCAATCCGACGATCTTTTCGAACCAACCTTTCTCCGCCGCGTGCTGATCGAATAGGTGTTTCGAGTATCCGTAAAGGTTCAGCGGCTTCAGGTTGTTCAATTCTTCAACCCCGTCATTCATTCCCGCCGAACCGTCGCCGTACGTCGCCGCGGAGGATGCGTAGATAAACCGAATTTCGTTCGCGACGGCAAACTCCGCAAGCTCTTTAGTGTAATGGAAATTGTTTCGCATCATGTATTCCTCATCCGTCTCGGTCGTCGAGGAACACGCGCCCATGTGCAGGATCAAGTCGGTTTCGTTGTACTTGGAAAGGTCGCCGATGAGCTCATCTGCATCGACAAAATCGCAAAATTTGAGGGACTCCAAATTTCGTTCCTTGCCGGTTTCGTCGTGCCGATCAACGATCAAGATGTCGTCATGCCCAAGTTCATTAAGCCGAGCGACAATCGCACTGCCGATAAAACCAGCCCCGCCGGTAACAATTATTTTTCTTTCGATAGGCATTTTAGTCCTTACCAACTTAGAGGTTTGTGAAAGGTGCCATTCGCACCCGTCAATTGATTAGGAAATTGACTGGCCTTTAATACGCCTACCCTTAAAGTCTTCATAAACGTTGCATGTTGCTTAAGCCGAAAGCTTGGATGCTTCTGAGGATTCAAAATGCCGACGGGCAGCCGGAGCTCATTTTTTACGATCCTCATTGGTTCTAATAGGTCAGAATCATTAGTCACCATAACGGCAAGTTCAAAATCTTTACGATGTGCATCATTCAGTAGATGTACGGCAAGGTTTACATCCGAGCCTTTTTCTTCGGTTTTTATCACTCGAGCGTATTTTTGCGGACTTGTGTTGGCCAAGGGCATCGTCACTTCTTTCGTGAGGAACGATCCTTCAATGATTTCGATCTCCGGCACTGTCAAGAGTGCACGAAAATACGTGTTTTGTCTTATCGGCTGATCGGGGTCTGACGGGCGGGCTGAGACGCGTGCTGTAAAATATTTGATCTTATTGATCGTGTCGTGCGGAAAAAGCAAATTACTCATTACAAGCGGGTTCATCCATTTATACGGGGTTCCCTTTGTTGAGCCGTAATAAAGGTTGAATCCGTCTATGTAAACATTTATCTTCATTGCTTTCGCCTGAAAACGCAGAGGGCGAAGTAATTTCTTACCCCGCCCTCGCACCCGCCTGTCGAAACAAGCGGGGGAATATGCCTAATAATAGTCACAACCGAATGCCCATGTCAATCTTAGTATTTTTGGGAATTGTTGATTTATTCACTCAACCGCGTTATGTTGTTACCGCCGAAAATACCGAGTCGCCCGTGACAATTATTTTCATGCGGAACGCGGCCGCCTTCGTCAACAAACGCCGCTGCGGCGTGAAAATAAATATCGTGCTTCGCTCTCATTGCGGACGAGGGCGTACGCGTTCCAATTGCTCATTCAGCCGCCAGATCAAAGCACTCCCGATAAAGCCAGCTCCGCCTGTAACGATTGTCCTCATAAGAACAATTAACCACAGATGGGCACAGATAAACACTGATGAAAACAAAAAACGCCAGTTTTAGAAGATCTTTTTATCCGTGTTTGTCTGCGTCCATCTGTGGTAAAAATTTCCGTCACCAACCCAAAATATACGCAAACATCAGCGGGGCGACGATTCAACGGAGCGGCGACACTCTTGTCGCCATCGCCGCTTGCGGCGAGAATTTCTCTGCCGATTGACACGCCCGCCCGTCAACTCTTTTTTCGTGCTTCGCACTCATGCGGACAGGAGTGTCCGCGCTCCGTCTTTACCACCCCAAGATATAAGCAAACATCAGCGGAGCGACGATTGACGCATCAGATTCGACGACGATTGGAGCGGCGACACTCTTGTCCCCATCGCCATTTGCGGCGACATTTGTTCGTGCTTCGCACTCATGCGGACAGGAGTGTCCGCGCTCCGTCCGTTACCATCCCAAAATATACGCAAACATCAAGGGTGCAACTATAGACGCATCACTTTCCACAATAAACTTCGGTGTTGAGGCTTCGAGCTTTCCCCAGGTTATTTTTTCGTTAGGGACGGCGCCGGAGTAGGAACCGTAAGACGTTGTCGAATCACTGATCTGGCAGAAGTAGCCCCAGACGGGGATGTTTTCGCGTTGCAGATCCTGATGGAGCATCGGGACGACGCAGATCGGAAAATCGCCCGCGATGCCGCCGCCTATTTGGAAGAAGCCGATGGTGCAGCCTTCGGATTCGCGGGTGTACCAATCGGCGAGCATCGTCATGTATTCGATGCCGGTGCGCACCGTGTGGACGTTCTTGATGTCGCCGCTGATAACGTGACCGGCGTACATATTTCCCATCGTTGAATCTTCCCATCCCGGCACGACTATCGGCAGATTCTTTTCCATTGCCGCATACATCCACGAATCTTTCACATCGATCTGGTAATACTCTTCTAGCGAGCCATTCTTCAATACCTGATACATAAACTCGTGCGGGAAATATCGCTTCCCTTCGGCCTCGGCGTGTGTCCAGACATCGACCATCGCCTTTTCGAGCCGACGCATCGCTTCGTGTTCGGGAATACAGGTATCAGTCACACGGTTCATGTGGCGGTCGAGCAATTCCTGCTCATCTTGCGGCGTCAGGTCGCGGTAATGCGGCACGCGTTCATAAAAATCATGTGCGACGAGGTTGAAAAGGTCTTCCTCGAGATTCGCGCCCGTGCACGAGATGATTTGCACCTTGTCCTGCCTGATCATCTCCGCCAAACTCAGCCCCAACTCGGCAGTGGACATCGCACCCGCAAGCGTGATCATCATCTTGCCGCCATTGGCCAGATGCTGAACATACCCCTCAGCCGCATCGATCAACGCCGCCGAATTAAAATGCCGGTAGTGATGCTTTATGAAATCTGTGATCTGGTTGTTCATATTGGCAATGTGTAATGTTAGGCGATAACGCGGGCATTGATGCTCACGCGTCGAGCGGACTCTTTACAAACGATTTGTTTTGCATGACATGTGTATAGATTTGCGTGGTCGCAACATCTTTGTGGCCTAATAGCTCCTGAACCGTCCGAATGTCATAGTGATTTTCGAGCAAATGCGTAGCAAAACTATGTCGAAAGGTATGGCATCCGGCATGTTTATCGACACCAGCCTGTCGCAGAGCCTTTTTTACGGCCTCTTGCACGGTGCTTTCGGCGGTGTGATGTCGCCGGATTTTGCCGTCCTCTCTGCTTGGCGACAATTTGGCCGAAGGAAAAAAATACTGCCACGCAAATTCCTTATCCGCGTTCGGATATTTTCGTTCCAGGGCAAACGGAAGATGCGCCGACCCAAAACCATTTGCGAGATCTTCATCATGAAGATGCCTAATGCGGGTGATCTGGGTTTTTAGCCGTTCCGCAACACTTTCCGGCAGAATGGTGACACGGTCATTAGCGCCTTTTCCATCCCTGACCATTATCTGCTTGGCCTCGAAATCAACATCTTTTACCCTTAGCCGCAGTGCTTCTGTCAGCCGAAGTCCGCAGCCATAGAGCAGGCTAGCGATTAGCTGCGTTGTGCCGTCCATTGAGGAGATGACCGCCTTTGCTTCCGATGGCGTAAAAACCGTCGGCAGTCGGGCCGGTCGCTTCGCTCTGAATACCCCTTCGATAGGCGGCAGTTCGATACATAAAACCTGCTTGTAAAGAAAAAGCAGTGCGTTAAAAGCAACATTCTGCGTTGACGCCGCAACATTTTTCTCGACCGCCAGATAAGACAGATAATCGCGTATTTCGTCAACGCCCATCTCGTTTGGATGTCGTTTATTGTGGAAGAGAATATATTCACGCATATAAGCAATATACGAGCGTTCCGTCTTATAGCTCATATGTCGCATACGCATCAGATTCCGAACCTGGTCGAGAAGTTTCGGCTTTTGGATCTCCATGTTATACTATGAACTCTAACGCTGGCCCAATACTTTTTACCGTGGATAATACGTCAAAAGGGACGTATTATCAACGGCGTCGGTGTTAATAAGTAGTTCGACGGCTATCGTAAAAATGCGTTACGATTACATTTTGTTCAAGTTAAAGTATTTAAATCATAGGAGGAAATAATCATGGAAAATGAAAAAACAACCCGCGAATGTCCTTATTGTAAAGAGGAAATTAAAGCGGAGGCTATTCGCTGCAAACATTGTCGCTCAAATGTGTCGCCTGAAAAACCTGCTCATGAAGGCATTTGCCCATTTTGCAAGGAAGAAATTAAGCCCGAAGCAATTAAGTGCAAACATTGCGGCTCAAAACTCAATAGTTCATCTGAATCGGGTTGTGAAGGTTGCTCTCAAAAGAATGCTGATAGTCAGTTTACCTTTGAAACGGGCGACATAAATAATGTTGTTTCATCAGTCGGACCGGGTAGAATTCCCAAACAAGTTTGTTTTGGTTGTGAACTTATTTTTTTCCCTAGACCCAGATGGATGAGGCAGTGTTGTATACCCGGTTATGGTTGTTGGTGGGAAAGATGCAACCCGTTTGAAGACTCTGTTTTCAATCCGCGGTAACATTAAATTAAATACACCATCGAGTCGGGTAAGAGAAGCGTAGTACTACGCTTCTCTCCCCTAAGAACCGTGCTTGCGACTTTCACCGCACACGGCTCAAGCCTTATTAACGCTCCGTTTGGAACGCGGTTTCACAACTTCCAATCCTTTTGAGTGAACTTGATTATGACAGTTCGGGTGTAACAGAACGCGGTTGCTGTTGCCGTCTGCGCCGCCGTGAACACGGTAGATAATGTGATGGCTGTGCCAACCCGTTATCTTCGTAATGCGCTCGTCGCAAACGGGACAGATGCCGTTTTGTTCATACCACAACGCAAGCAATCGTTTGTAGCCTTTCAGGTTGGCTTCCATTTGAACGTCTATCCGACGTTCAAAGGCGCGTTTCCCATTTCGGCGCATACGGGTTTGCTTCTCCCAGAACTTTATTGTGTCGTTTGATTGGCACACTTGCGGCTTTGAAGATGTGCAAGTTTTTCGGCTTGCCGTCTTTGTTTGCCACTTGTCCGAAGAATATCCAACGGTCATCACCTTTGGTGGTAAAGTATTTATCCTTTATCCAGAAGCGATTTTTGTTAGGATGTCGTCGTTTAGACCATTGCCATAATGCTTTGAAGACAGCATCATCCATTTTGCTGAAAATATCCTTACTGACAACGTGCGAATGATAGTTTGCCCAACCTCTGATAACAGGGTTAAGCAGTCCTATCAAATTGCCTGCCGTTGCAGTTTGGTTTGTGCGAATAATGGTTCGCACTTTTTCAATGAATGAATGGATATTTTTCTTGGACGGTTTGACCAACAACAGACCGTTGTATTTACGGACATTTTGACCAAGAAAGTCGAAGCCTCTCGCGGATGTTTGTTACTTTGGTTTTCTCGTTCGAGAGTTCTAAGCCGCGTTCTTTGAGAAAGTTCTCAATGAGTGGTTTGACTTCCGTTTCAAGCAATTCTTTTGTTTTGCCTGTGATAATAAAGTCATCCGGCTACGCGCACAAGGTTGACTGATTTATCCGTTTTCTTCTTTTTCTGAGGAAAATGGTTTCTCAGTTCGGTGCGCGAGTTTATTCAAGACAAGATTTGCTAAGACCGGAGAGATGATACCGCCTTGCGGCGTTCCTTCTTCCGTCCGATTGAATACAAATTTGTCGAGGTATCCGGCTTTCAACCATTTACGGAGTATTGCCTTGTTCATTGGAACATTCTGCAATAACCATTCGTGGCTGATATTATCAAAACAGCCTTTTATATCGGCTTCAAGTATCCATCGCGCTCTGTCTTTACGCGCTAGTGCGATAAAACAATGTTGGATGGCATCGGCGGTTGACCTTCCTTTACGAAAACCGTAAGAAGCGTCGCTCGCGCGTCGTTTCCGAAACGGGGTCAAGGGCGAGCAGGTATAAAGCCTGCATTGCTCTGTCTTTCATTGTCGGAATACCTAAAGGGCGCATCTTGCCGTTTGACGCGCGGGATATACACGCGCTTCAAAGGTGAAGGTTTGTAACCTCTGCTTTTTAGTGAATGCACACCTGCTATCTTCTTCTGCGGCGTTTCCCAAGTTACGCAAGTCCTAAGCCCGATGTTCTCTTTCCAGAGTTTTCGGTTACTCGTTTGACGGCAAGTAATTTGCCGCTTAACGAGTGAGTCAAAAGATGTTGCAAGGCTTTGACCTTATTCCATCTCTTTTCCTGTGTCGCCACGGGCAATACGCGCTTGTAGCCGACGCACGTTTTGATTAACCCGTCGCGCAATCGGTAGAGTGCCAATCTGTAACGCGGGCGCATCGCACCAACTTGTTTCATCTCTGATTCGGTTGTCATTTGCTTTATCTCCTAAATCGGTTCGAGCGTGTTTTCTTGTCAGTTAAGACCATACGGAAGTCTGCCCAGCTACCAGCGTCGGTTAATGTTTCAAACCGTATCTCTGCCCTGTGCAGCAAAGCATTCGCTTTCTCCGTTTTCCTATTCCCGCAATCTTTTCGGCTCATCTTACGATTCGCTTTCCTTTCGCAAGGAAGATTACGGGGTTTCCACTTCAGAGAGCATAAATACCCGAATGAGTTAGGTCTTGCCTTTTCGCCGGTGGTTCAACATCTACGTTAGAAGAAATTGTAACTTCCAATCCTGACCACATACCTTTTGGTCCGGGGCCTGACAGCATCTTTGGCTTGTTTCCATTGACGACGTTTATCGGCAATTCACATAAGTTGACCATATCATTCAATCCTAGCTCCGTGCCTTCTTGATGCTGAAAGCAACGGCTACATTGTTCCACAGGCTTCAAACCTCATTGTTACCAATAACGCCCGGCTGTGGTAGGATACCGTCAGTAGAATGACGGATGATGTCATAACTCTTTCGAGTTAAGCATCATAGCTATTTATGCGACTTCGTGTCGCACACAAATCATTGGACGCGAGGGCGCGCACAGCGACTTTGTTATCGAGGTTTTTGGTTTATGCGGAGTTGTGCGGTGGCGGTTTCGCCCCCACTTCAACTCCGCCGTTCGGCGGCTATCGCACAAATGGATGCGGCGATAGATGAACTGCTAAGTTGAAGCATCCTTTTCAAATTTAGGAGATAACCTATGCCAACTACAAATAATCGAAATCTGACGTTGACACCCGATGGTTTAGGCGCGGACGACAATGTTGCTGTTAATGTTCGCTACAACATTGTGTTTTCGCCTTTGGAGAGACACCTTGCCGCAAATGGCTTAGTGTTTCAGGAGAGAATTAGCGTCCTCGAAGTTGGAGACCCGACGACCATTTTTCTCTTTACATTTCTCCCAATTGAGAATATTTCGGTGAGCGCAGGCACAGTTCCGCAAACAATTACACGCAATCGCACGATGAACGTCCTCAGAAGCGATTTGATTGATGATGTCAGGGTTTTAGGTGGCGAGAATATATCTC
>JBOGOW010000033.1:0-16814 GCA_050748285.1 Pyrinomonadaceae bacterium | reverse complement strand
TCCCCAACGGGCGACGCATCGTCGGACGTAACCACCGACAGTAATTTTCTCGCCGGAGCTGGGACACTCCTGTCCCCAAAGGGCGACGCTTCACCGACCGAAAAAAATATCAGCGGCATTCTCGCCGGAGGAACCGGCGATGCGGACAAGAGTGTCCGCGCTCCGTCCCGCGCTCCGTACGACATTCCCGAAGTACAGCTCCGCATCGGTGTCCGAGGTCAAAACAAAGCCGACGTAGAAAGATTCACAAAAGAGATCGCCCCACTAATCCTGACCGGTCCGCCCGCCGTCACAGGCTTCGCCGGCGGCCGCCCAAAGGTCGAAGAAATAATGGCCTACTTCCCCGCCCTTATCCCGAAGTCGTTGATCGAGACAAAGGTTGATATCGTCGCGGCTTGAGGAGCGCGAGGGGTCGCGTAGCGACAAATGAATCGAGATCCAAGCCCTCGGCCTCAAGAAAAAGTCCGAATACAAGTCCCCGTCGAAGAAGGCGCCGACACCATAGCCGCAAATAGTGAAGGCCGCGAGAGCGGCCTTTGCTTAGTGATCACTCGGTGGGTTATCAGTCGCCGGCCAATCCTTGCAATCGGCTGGAGTCAGTGTCGGTTTATCACGCGTAATTGCTTGCCCGTTGATGATTTTCCCTGTTCGCTCGTATTCATACCCGAAGCACTCCGCGATCTTGTATTCTGTGCCGTCGTATTTATAGATCGCAATGCCGCCTTCTGTCGCGCTTCCATGCGAACTTGTTTCCAAGTCAAAGTATTTGTTTGACCGTGCCCTGCGAAGCTTAAATCGCTGCACCATATCCGCTGCCAGAAGCTGTCTGTAGCCACCAGTGGTCTGTTGAAATAATAAAAAAACGCAGTTTCCTACCGTTGCACATGCCGTTTGCATAGCCAGCTCGTTACGACCGTCGCGGTTTACATCAATCAGTTCAAGACGCGCTCCTCGTTCTGAATTGGAAGCATATTCATCCTTGCGATCAAGCTCTACATATTGCGGCACATGCTCACCTTTGAGCCATTTGTTGATGACCGGGCGAAAACTGTCCTCTTGCCACTTCTCAAATTGCTCGTCGCTTGGAAAATCGTCGGGTGTAGCTTGCGGAGATGTCGCAACCGATGGCGGGCTTGGTTGCGAAACCGTAACCTCTGTTCGCTGAGCGTGGGAACAACTCACCCACATGCTTACCAAACCGATCGCTATTATTAGTGGGAACTTCGACATTCCAATCTTACTTCTCCAAAAACTTAGCAATTCCCTTTTTACAGTCGTCGGTTGTGCGGGCACGGGCGTTGGTTTCGACGCCCTCGGCAAGGGCGTCGGCAAAAGACAGTCCGTCTATTCGCGCGAGCAGGCGTTTGGTCATCGCGACGGCCGAGGCGCTGACCTCGGCGTAATGCGAGGCGTACCCGAGGGCGGCAGCATCGAAGGCTTCGTCGTCGAAGATGGCATTGACGAGGCCTTGCCGCTCGGCTCCCTCGGCCGAGAACTCGAATCCACGCGTCAGCAGCTCAAAGCTCTGCTTCTCTCCCAGATTACGCCTCAGGATCGCCGCCACCATCGCGGGAACGAACCCGATCTTAACCTCGGGATATCCAAACCTCGCGGAGCGCGTCGCGATAACCAGATCGCACGCCGTCGCCAATCCACATCCGCCGGCAAGTGCCCGGCCATGCACGGCGGCGATGACGGGTAGTTTTACAGAACGGATCAATAAGAATAACTCGGCAAGACTTTTCGCATCCTCGAGATTTTCTTCGTAAGATGCGTTCGCGATTTTCTGCAGCGACGAAAGATCGGCTCCCGAACAAAAATCCTTCCCGGCACCGCGAATAACAACGGCGCGCAAACTTTCATCGTCATTCGCTTCGCGAAGCGCGGCCTTCAACTGCGCTATCAACTCATCATTTAGAGCGTTGCGCTTCTCCGGCCGATTTAACGTCAGCACCGCGACCGCACCATTGTTCGACACCAATAGTTCACTCATTCGTTTTCGTAGTTTTAACGATAGCGGAAAGCATCTTGATCAGTTCGACGCAATCCACGTTTATCGAGTCGTACTCCTTAGTTTCCAAAAATTCACCCTCGTGAAGTATCAACAACCAAAATTCAGTCTCAGACGCGCGCTGCATCGCAAAATTCATATTGCTTAGAAAACCGGAGCGATCTTCAGCCTGTATCGCGGCCTTTGCAAACTTCGCGATATAAGTTCCAGAAATCAAAATCTGTTTGCTGAGAACATATTCCTTCTTTTGCTCAGTGAGATATTTGTATAGTTTTACAATTCTCAACGCAAATTTGATTGATTTTTCTAAAACTAAACTCTTCTCCATTTTTTTGTTTTCAGTTGATAGTTAATAGTTGAAAGTTAAAAGTTTTCAACCTGACTATTAACTTTCAACTATTAACTGTTAACTGGATTCTATTCAAAACAAAGCAGTTGCCCGATCTATCTCAGAAGCAAATCGTTCAATAATTGCGGCTGCTATCACGATCTGTTCAGCCGCCTCCTTCCAATTTCGCTGTTCAATAGCTTCGCGGATTCCGGGCAATGTTTTCACGCCGTAGCCGGTATAAAATCCGGGAGCGTAGATTTGATGTCGAAACCAATCGCGACGCGGCAGGCCCTCATTGCGGGTCAAGAGCCTTTCGGATCTGAAAAGCATCTCGTCAAGCGAGCGTTGATTAGATGTGGATGGCTGCTTGCCTGCGGCGGTTTTTTGATAACCTTGCGAGCTTTCTTTAAGTTTGGTCAGCGCATTTTGGAGCGGTTTGAAATCGATCGCCGGCACGGCGCCTTTAGTTTTTGGAGCGGTAATATTATCGGTCGGGTCCTGAACGACCATCCACATTCCGTTTGCGATCATTTCGTTCATTCTTTTTGTATCTTCGCGAACCGTATCCGCGAGCTTTGCGACTTCGTTAACATATTGGCCGACCGTGTCAGTGAAATTTGTGAACTCGAATGGAAGTGTATCGGCATTTGCCAGTCGGAGAACGGCATGTCCGCACACTTTCGACAGCGCGATGCCATAAGCAAAACCCGGATCGCCGAACCGCGTAAAATGATCAAAAGAATCGTAGATCGAATGATACGAGCCACCACCGTCCTCGCCGCCAAAGCCTATGTTTAGCGACGCGATTCCAAGATGTTGTAGAAAAGGCGTGTAATCCGATCCAGACCCTAGCGGCGAAATACGAAGGTCGCTGCGTTCCAATGCTTCTTTCCTAGCTGTGGCGGAACCGTTTACGATTTGGTTCGCCCGCGTTCGCTCCCAGACGCTCATTTTTGTTTGCGGATCGGGAATGTCTCTGCCGACTTGGTTAATAAATTTTTCGAGCGTATGCGATCCGCCGATGCCAAGAAAACCGCGGCCGTTTGAATCCGTATTTATATAAACTACAGCTTTTTGCCGCAACTCGTCGGCGTGCATTTCGACCCATTCGGTCGAGCCGATCAGCCCTTGTTCCTCGGCATCCCACGCGCAATAAACTATTGTTCGTTTTGGACGCCAACCTGTTTTTGCAAGCTCGCCGATCGCCCTTGCCTCTTCCATTTCCGAGACCATTCCGCTGAGTGGGTCGTCAGCGCCGTTCACCCACGCGTCATGATGATTGCCGCGAATTATCCACTGATCGGGCCGCTCGGACCCCGGCATTTTGGCGATCACATCATAGATCGTTTTGATGTCCCAGTTGAATTCGAGCTTTATTCGGACGGTCGGAGTTTTTCCGCCAAAGTGGTAAGTCACAGGCAACGCACCACGCCAATTTTCGGGTACGACGGCTCCGTCAAGATTTTTGAGCAGTGGTAGAGCGTCGCTGTAAGAGATCGGCAGAACCGGAATTTTCGTCAGTGTCGGGGCGCTCTTTATATCAATTCGTTTCGCATCCTTCACTGCTCCGATTCCTTTAGTCAACGGATCGCCCGGAAAAAGCGGCATGTCCATCACAGAACCGCGCTGCACACCATTCTCATTGCGGTACGGTCCTTTCGGATAAACATCGCCCTGAAAAAATCCGTCATTTTGCGGATCCGAATAGATAAGACAGCCGACCGCACCGTGCTCGGCAGCAACCTTTGGCTTTATGCCGCGCCATGAACCGCCGTAACGTGCGATGGCGATCTTCCCTTTCACATCGATGCCGCGACGCTCTAGTTCTTCATAATCCGCCGGCGTGCCGTAATTTACATAGACCAGCGGCCCGCTGACATCGCCATCGATGGAGTACGCATTATATGTCGGCAATTGCTCATCTTTCTGCCCCGAAGTCGCGTCTTCCTTGAGCATCGGCTCCTCCAGCTTCAACGAAAACTTTTCCGGCGCGGTCATTTCAACAATCCGCGTTTTTGGCGTTGGGAACAGAACCTCAAACTCCTCGATCTTTGTATCGAAACCCCACGATTTGAATTGCGATGCAATAAACTTCGCGTTAGCTTTGTCATAAGGCGAACCCAAATGATGCGGACGCGCAGAAAGGCGCTTCATCCAATTGCGCAGATTATTGGGGTTCAGTAAAGAATCAAACTTCGCTTCCAGGGCTTTCTGCTCCTGAGTTGACGCCGTTGAAAAGCCCATAAATTGTCGGCTTCCCGCCGCTTGAGCGAAAACCGAGACAGATAGAATCAAAGTAATAACGACACCGCAAATGTGTTTAATCATAAAAGTTCCTGTTTGTAAAACTGCTCTCATGTTTCTGCTTTCTTAGCGTTTTTTGCGACTTTGCGTGAAAACTCTCTTCGCATTCGCCAGACTTTAACTAACGCAAAGCCGCAAAGGACGCAAAGGGTTCAGGCTAATCCAAGTTCGCGAGCTTCGGAATCTGAAACCTCGATATTCATCCGCAGCAATGCAGTCGAAAACGTCTTGCCCTGAGCGTCGGTCATCAAACTCAAAGTGCCGCCGCCGTCGAGACTTTCGTGAAGTAGAAAATTTAACGATTGCAGATTAGGCAATTCAAACCGCTCGACCTCGCCTTTTACCATCGGGCCAAAATGCGTCTTCACGGCTTCGGCAGTTACTTCGCGAACCAGCAGCGAATAGTATTCGTCCTTCAACGCGATCAACCCTACATTCGCCGTGTCGCCCTTATCACCGGAGCGCGCATGCGCAATTTGAACCAGCTGTATTTTCATATTTTAGTAGAAGATTAGCCGAATTAGGTCGTCAATTACAAATGCTTTGGATCGCTCGCTATCGAATCGATGAGACCGATCCGCAATGATTCGTTGGCATCGATCGGTTCCGCTGTAAGAAACATCTCCATCGCATTCGCTTCGCCGATGAGCCGCGGCAAACGCTGTGTCCCGCCCCAACCTGTGATGATGCCGAGACCTACTCCCGGATGGCAAAACTTTGCTCGCTCCGAAGCTATTCGCTTATCACAAGCCAACGCCAAGTCGAGCGCGCCGCCAAAACAATAGCCATTGACGAAGGCGATCGTCTCAATAGGCAAATCCTCGATCCGCTTCATCAACCGCTGACCGCGCAAAGCGAATGGCCTTGCAGTTTCAGGCGTTAGCTTTGCGATCTCATTCAGATCCGCGCCCGATGCAAACACATCGTTAGTTCCGGTTAATCGAACCCAATTGATGCTCGTATCGTTTTCAACAATCTCGAAGACGTTTTCGAGCAGCTCGATCACCTTTACAGAAAGCGGATTTCGATTTAATTCATTGGTAAATATAACGGCAATGCCGTCGCCGTCTCGCTCAGCAGTCAGCAAATTTGGTTCGCTCAAAAGAATATCGCCCATGTTGCGAAATCGTCGGAAAAGTTCTCAAAGCGATGCGGTATTTTTGCGGCTACAAAAAATGCATCGCCAACCGACGCAACGAATCGCTCGCCGCCGATTATCACTTCACCGCTGCCGCGCGCAATAAAATAAAATTCGTCTTCGTCGTGTGATGTTTGAAAGTCGATTCCAGACGGTGAAAAAAATACGAGCTTTACGCCGTTTTTCTCGAACGCATCGATGTCCCAGACGCCGCCCTTCCATTTGTCGTTTGACGGAAGCGGCAGCTTTGCGAGCATTTCGCCGATGGTGAATCTCATATCTAAATAAACGCAAAAACTCGGTTTGTGTTAATAATATCTCTTTGATAACTTTTACGGCAATCGGCACTTGCACCTGACTTATTCCGAGCTATACAGATCGCCAGCGAACAAATTCATGAATTCGTACGATAGATGCGCAATTTGCAGATCCGAACATTCGACCGCGCTTTTTTCGGCGTTCGACCGTCTTGAGATCGCTAAAGAACCGTTTACAATTGCGAAATGCTCCGACTGCGGAGTGCTGCGAACATTGCCTGCAATGTCCGACTATGAACTATCGCGTTATTATCCACATGACTACTGGGGAGACGAACCGACTGCCGAACCATTTTTGCCGCGACCAACGGAACAAACAAAGTTTCTTGAGCGGTCGGGAATGCTTGGTGGGCGAATACTCGATGTCGGATGCGGGTCGGGCTTTTTTCTTCGGTCGTTGGATCCAACCCTCTGGGATCGGATGGGCGTTGAAATCGGTCGCGAAGCCGCCGCCGTCGCCAGAAAGTTTATTGGTAATGAAAATATTTTTGAATCCGACTTTAGCAGTGCAAAATTTGGCGATGCTGTATTCGACATAGTTACCTTCTGGTCATCATTTGAGCACTTGGGCAACCCGACTGAAGCGTTGGATGAAACACACAGAGTGTTGAAGCCGGGCGGAACCCTTATTTTGCAGGTGCCGGACGCTGCAAGTTATCAGGCAAGATTCTTCAAAGGAAACTGGTTCTCGCTGGACGCGCCAAGACATCGTTACCACTACGATTTTCCATTCTTAAAAGATCTGTTGGCTTCGAAAGGGTTTGACGCTTACTTATCAGCCGGGCATTCTCGGACACACGATCACCACGCGCTGCGTCAGAGCCTTAAGGCTCTGCTTCGCCACAAATCGTTTTTCAAAGATACATTGTATTTATTGACAAAGTCGTTCACACGTCCGGTTGACGCCGCGCTGTCGCTTTTCGACATCGGAGCGACAATCACACTAGCAGCCCGCAAATTGGGATCGTAAACAAAACGATTGCTTTGCAGCTTAATTCTGTGTGCTGACTTCGTCTTTATCGGTATCGCGATCTTTGCGAATCATTCCCGCTATCCCGGAAACAGTCTTTTTCAAACCTTTTCTGCAAGCTTCGCTCCGCCGCCGACAACCTTCGGTGCGGCTTTTGTCAAAATCGGATCCCAAACGATTCGGGCCGACGGCACTACGATCTGTTCGGCGGTCGCTTTTAAGCCGATTGCACCGAGCTTGATCGCTGCTTTGCCGGCTTCCGCTGCGACTTTGCCGGTTACTTCCAAAACTACCGCTTTTTTTGATTTCTGCTGCTGCTGCTTTTGGGCATTGACAGGTTCGGACGAAAAAACAAACAGCGCAGTTAAAACAAGTATTAATTGAGCAAATTTTTTCATTGATCTATTGTTGGGTGACAATGTGAATTATTAACAAATCGCATTTCTGCGAACGCAATGTTGCGATTATAGACATTTCATGCGGAAATTGGAAGTTAAATCTGCGCTTTAGGTAAAGTAGATTAAATATTGGCATCAGGCCGCTTATTGCGGTCTAGGTAATCGATCTAATATCTATCGATTGTCGGGTCGGCTTGAGCTATTAGAAGTCGACGACCCCTTGAGAACGGGCGGCGTCCGGTCGCGAACTGCTGCGATCACACCTGCAACTATCAGCCATTTGTTGTCGTGAAATTTCCAAATATGCAGGCAATTGCCTCTGACACGGCCTTCATCATTATCGGCAAATTCACAAGGGTTCCAGACGAACGCTAAATCGGCTGATTCGGTCAGCGCCATTTTTCGCGGAAATCCGATCGAACGATAATCCTTCACCTCGGCCACAACATTTTTCTTGCCCACGATCGGCGGCGATTCCTCGCGCAAAAGCCGAATGTCGTCCGCGGCGAATTTCTTGTATGCCGCACGAAGACCTTTATTCGCCATGCCGGCTCGCAGAAAGTTCATCGACGGGTCGGCCGCCGACCAGCGGCCTTTGTTTAGATCACCTTTGCCATCGGTGGCCAAAACCTTTGCGGCTTTCGTATTTTCATATTTGTCATGTGTAATACCGATATCCAGAACCGCGTGATACTGACCTTTTGCGTCCCTTTGCCAAACGGTCAAGTATTGCCCAAATGTCGTTTCAGCGTCCACCTTGCCTGTCGGACGAAGTTCCCAATTGCCGGTCGTATAGCCAAGAATGCCATTCGATGCGACATCTCCATCTGTGAATCGCCTGATCAACCTGGCCGGCGAATTTTCGGGGCGGTTCAGCCAATACTGTTTGCCGTCCATCGCGGTCGGCTGGAAGATCGTCGATCCGTTTGAAAGGTGTTCAAGGAAGGCCGACCTGACACTCGTTTCAGCAGCGGCTTGGGCCAACTTTTTGTCGGCTTCGACAATCGCCTGCAGATCGGACTGCGCGTAGTTTGGGACAGCAAAAAGAAAAGCAAATATGAAAACAATCAGCATCCTCATGATATAACAACTCTAACATAATTCAGGCTGGCAACGGCTTTTCGGCCTCGTAAGATTTGATTAGACAACATTTAGCAGTTTTGTGGATTCCGGCTAATTCTCGCGCTCAATACTGAATGCGGATATGGCATCTGCACCCTCACAGGTATATCCTGCGACGCGCAAGCTGTAATTTTTCTTGATAAGGTCGTTGAAAACGATCTTGCGATCCGATTCCGAAAGTCTTTCCAATCGAAATTCGATGTAGTTGGATTCCTTTTTCTCTTTCAGACTAAAACGAACGATTTCGGTCAGAATCTCAACATCTTTGACCTTCCCTTTTTCATTTTGCGCCGAACAATCGCTCAATCCCGAAAGATTTGCTAGTCCGATCAGCTTACCGTTTTTTGTATAAGTGCCGACCGCCAAACTTGAATTTTGTCCGAAACATGAAAACGAGAACGACAATAATAATATCGGAAAAATTATTTTCATAACCCCTTGCCCTTTTTTCAATTCTAGCGCCTTTTCGCGCGATGCATCAAAATTTGCAACCAGTCTCATGAAATTTTCTTCCATTTCGTCGCTATGTAATCGATAAACTTCGGCTCCATTCCCTGCTGCCGGATAAGAAGTTGAATCTGCGCCGCGTGGTGTATAGAATGATAGGTTAGCTGAAGCGCGATGTCTTTCAGCGCCGCTGACCAATGCCCGCCATCAAAACCGATATAATTCACTTCTTCGTTCAATTCCTCTTCAGTTTTGCCTTCGATAAAGTCGATCCAGGCCTCCGTGCTCTTATCCAATTCCTGCTCCATATCCTCGATCGCATAAACGGGCACCGACCAATCCCGTTTCGTATCGTTCGGATACCGCTCCAGCCGGTCAAGCCATTTAAATTGCGAATTGATAATGTGCGCAAGCAGCTTCACGGCCTCGTCCTTCTCCGGCAGTTCCGCTATGCTCTCAAGCACCATTTTGCCGGCCGAATTGTTATACCTAAAAGTGTCGATCAAATATTGCTTCATACCTTTTCACCAAACCAATAGCAGAGACCATCGGGTGCGACGACAAAAAATACCTTGAAATTTGAACCGTCGTCATGAGTTTCGCTCTTTATCTCTCCGATCTTTTCTAGCCCGTTTCCAATAAATTCTTGCCTAAGCTCCACGACATTATCCGTATGAAATGCGCATCCGTCCTGAGTCGGGTCGCCGCCGTTTTCCGTCAACGCCATCTGAATACCGTCCCGCTCAAGAACAACGCGCATAACCGGCTCGTCGTTTTTCTCAACGACCGCGAAGCCCATCTTCTCAACGTAATATTCGGCAGACACCACAACATCCGCCACCGGCAGATTCATCGCATCGCCCTGATATCCCCAAGCTGAAATTAATTTAGCTGTCATCTTTCCTCCTCGATCATTTCGATCCACAGTCTTAACGTCAAATCTTCGCGTTCGGGAATAGCCAGATAAGGTCGCAATTCATCATAATAACGTTGTTTTAGAACGCTGAGGTCAAACGGAATCGTTCTCGCAAGAAATCTCACGTCGTCGCGATCACGGTCGATATTGCGTTCAATTTTTGCAAGGGCAATATCGTAAGGATCAAACGCCAGCAGTCGAAGTAGCTCGAACTTATCTGAGTAAATTTCGATCAAACGATCTTCATAGTTTTCGGGTACTGTCGCAACGCCGACCTTGTCCAGATAAATGCCGCACTCTTTATGGAGCAACGATCCTTTCCCAGCGTTATCAATGAGCGCCACATTCTTTGGCATGATCGAAAGCACGTCAATATCGCGCGTTTTACGGTCGTATCCATAGATCTGCGTGACTACGAACCCGCCCATACAATGAAGCTGGGTTACTTCGTCGACAATCTTATCCAGTTTCCTGAGAAAACTACGCCAAGGTTCGTGAATGGTGTCTTCAATCATAGTGATCCAGACTTCTCGGTGAAAGGTCGGTCAACAACCGCCAGTGTTTTGCCGTTTTGGGACGATTCGTCGCAAGCCATTTTCGTTCGGCATTGGTCATGCGGTCATTGCAAAGCGTTCCTTCGCGAACTAACTTAGAAGGTTCCAGCTCCGATTCCAAACTCGATAGCTTTGCGGCGGTTGCAGTGTCATTTCTTAATT
Organism: Pyrinomonadaceae bacterium; assembly: GCA_050748285.1. GTDB lineage: Bacteria > Acidobacteriota > Blastocatellia > Pyrinomonadales > Pyrinomonadaceae > OLB17. Next base: position 6,144 of record JBOGOW010000033.1, on the reverse strand, counting down.
CCGCCATTTGACGGGCGACGTTTGTTACAAATCCCAAACGGTTTTGCAGATCGTGGACCTTTGCGGCTTTGATAAGTTCGGGCCAATCCATGTCAGGGAATGTAAGCACGACCCAAGGGAGAGCTTCGACATCCCGGACCTCGCGGTTGTCGGCCCTTAAAGCCGAAAGCAGGACGACGGCGGGATTTTTTGGCCGCGATTTTTTCAAATAACTAAATCCCGGATAACCGAGCGTCGCAAGATCGGATGCAAGCTGCGCGTCAGAAACAACTGAAACATCTGCAAGATTCCTCAACGGCACTTCGGTAGGCGGCAAATGAAACGCACGAACCGCCTTGGCCCGCAACTCATCCGTCAACGGCCGCTTCCCTTTCTCGAGCAGTGAAAGATACGTCTGCGAAACACCCAAAGCCCTTGCCGCCTGAATCTGCGTCTGTTTGCTGTGCTTTCTAAATTTGACTAGCCGTGTTCTTGTCATATATCTCCGAATACAGTATATTACAAGCTTGTAATATTCGCAATTACCTTTGTGTCTCAAGGCTGAAAGAAGTTTGATTGTCATATAAACTACATTAGCAGGCATCATATCGTCCCACCTGACGTATTAATTTGTCCAACTTGGGACGGCTTAACTTCATGATATCGCTCGCATTAGCGTCATAAATCGTCCCATTTGTCGTTTTTTGAAATACCCTAAATGGGACGGCCAAAAACCAGATTCGTATGCAAAAGCCCGCGCGTGAGCAAGGGCGATATCGGGAGTTGATTTTACCTAAGACCGCCAGCAAATCGATTGCGAAAATCGAGTTTCTAGTATCGCCCTTGCTCACGCGCGGGCTTCTGCAACAGGTACACCTCCTATTGATGCAGATTCTTTGATCTTTACATAACGATTAGCGGTCGATTTGCCAACTCCTAGGCGTTCGGCGATCGCGGCGGAACTCAGTCCCTGACCGGCGAGAACTTTTGCATACGCGACCAGACGGCGGTCCGATCGCCGGACTCTTTGCTTGCTGCCAATGCTTGAATTGGGCCGCTCGGCGAGATGCTCTGTTTCCGCGTCAAATCCAACGAAATCGAAGCCGAGGAAGTTAGCAGCCCGGGCGGTGCCTACGGTGCATCCTAACCGTTCGGCGAGATCAAACTTTGCGAGACGGTAAACAGCTGCGTTGTCCTCACCGTGCTCGATGACGCCGGTGCGCGACTTTACGTGTTTGAGATAACGAAGATCGTCTTTCATCGAGCTGCGGCCGAGAACGAACATCGAATCGGCGACCTTTGCCAGATCGATCGAACCTTGAAGGTGGTTCATCGTGATCGGTTTGTGTGCCGGATGCTTCGGCGTGTGGGCAACCACGAGAACTGAAATAAAAAGCGTCTTCTTCAGCTCCTGCAAACGGTTCATCAGGCGGAAAGCGATGCTCGCATTGGCGGTCGAACTGCGGCTCAGGAATGTAATATTATCGACTATCAGAACCGTCGCATTGTGCTCACAGATACGCTGGTAGATGTCTTCAAAGATCATATCTGTGAAGTCTTCGTAGCCGTCGATCATCTTTCCGTCCCAGTAAAGCTCGGCACGAAGGAAGTTCGGCGAGAATTGGTAGGTATCGCCGAGCGAAGCGCCGTCAGCGGCGGTAACGGTGTAACGCTGCGAGAACTGGACACGGGTGAGTTCGAAATCGAGATAAAGTACGTGCTGAGCCGCGACCTCAAGACCCGGAACCGGTTTGTCGAACGGTGCAAGCGGAATGCCGCGTGCGAGGCTTTCGCCTATCTGAACCGCTAGCGCGCTTTTCCCCGTGCCCGGCGGCGAATAGAGCACCGCCACCTCTTCTTCAAGCCAAAGCGGCCCAAACAATTGTTTCATTGGGCCGGACTTTGCTCCGCTGGTTATAAATTCCTGTATCGACTGGACATACAGCATCTCCGGCTGCTCTGAATAAAGCCTGGGATACTTCTTTTTAGACTCAGCAATTAGTTTTTCGCGATTCTCCTTTTGCGGGTCCCAACCGATAACCGAATCATAATCCTGATCGCCTGATTTGAATGCGCTAGTCATACAATCATAAGAATATATGAAACAGATGTGTGCTGTCAAGGAATTTCTGTGTTATTTATGCAACGCGGCCTCGCTCTCTCGCCGAGCGGAAAAGATACTGTTTTAAGAGTCAAATGCAAAAGCCGTGTCTGGGTTAAAAGGGCGATTATTTTTGATAACACCGTAGGCGATGTGGAGGAGCTTACGCATGGAAGCTCCGATGATCTGCAGGGGCCTAATTTACAACCCAGCGATTGAAATTTCTTTTTCTATTTGTTTGAATTCGGGGTCGCCGGTGGCAAGACTGGCTTTCTGCTGTTTTGCGAGGGCGGCGGCATAGGCATCGGCGAGCGACATTTTGTTTGCGGACTTAAAACGGCCGGCCTCTTTGGCGAGCGTCCAATCGGCATCGACAAATTCGACGCTCAGGCCGCGAAGCTGTTTGATGCTTTTGTCAGCCTCGGCAACCGACACTTCGCGGGCGACGATATACCAGACCTCGACGGCATTGATGACGGAGATCAAAAGCTGGACGCCGTCCTCATGGGCATTCGCAATGATATTCGCCACGTTTTCCGAGGCTCGTTCGTCTTCCAGATAGGCAATGACCGCCCAGGAATCAAGCACGACCGCAGTCGGTTTCTTCGGCTTCACAATTCCCGCTCGCGCTTCTTCTCAGCCATAAGCGCCTTCATCAGCCCTCTGCCTCGAAGCCGACCGCGCATATCTTGAACATATTCACGCGTGATCGGCCGCAGGATGATCTCCGTTTCATCCTTGCTTAGCTCGACCTGAATTCGCGTCCCAGCCGTAATCCCCATCCGCTTGCGAATCAATGACGGGATGACTATCTGACCTTTTGTTGTAGATGTGGTTTCCATTGACATACTTCAGCTTAAATATAGTACAGGTCCACAATGTAAGTCAATATATAAAAGTAACCCAACAACCATTCGTGCATATCCACAGAGCAGAACCTTCGTATCCCGCCAAGCTGGAAACTCCACCTCGCCGAGCGGAAAAGCTAAGCTTTTCCGACACGCTTAATAAAAACCCATCGCGGCTATACCGCCCAGCTCGGCGGTATAGCCGCAAAACAAAAAAGGTAATCTCACGGAAAAGCAGAGCTTTTCTGCTCGGCAAAATAGGGCCTAATCAGAAAGCACAAACGCGCCGATGTGCGGTGTGTTTGTGTTAAGGCAGGTCTGCAGAGCCAGAATCAGGGAATCTCGGAGATTTTCGGGTGTGACGATGGCGTCCACCAGGCCGCGGGCGGCGGCGTGTTTGGCGTCGAGTTCGCGGTCGTATGTTTCGCGGACCTTGTCCATTTCGGCGAGGAGATCGGCGTCGGGTTCTTTGCCCTCGGCTTTTAGTTTTTCGATCTGCGTGCCGTAGATGGCGACGGCCGCGGAGTCGCCTTCCATAACGCCCATGCGGCCGGTCGGAAGCGAGAAGATAAAATCGGGGTCAAAGCCCTGCCCGGCCATCGCATAGTAACCGGCGCCGGAAGCGTGATTCACCGTTAAAACTATTTTGGGAACGGCGGCGGTCGCCATTGCCTCGACAAATCGGGCACCGGCACGGATGATGCCGCTGTGCTCGGCCTCGGCTCCAACCATAAAACCGGAAACATCCTGCACAAAAAGCAGGGGCGTCGAATGGCGGTTGCAGTTATCGATAAAATACGCTGTTTTTTCAGCCGATTCAGTATAGACGATGCCTCCGAAACGCGGCGGCGTGCCGGGTTTGCCTTTCGACATTCCGCGAGAGTTCGCGATCACACCGACGAGAATACCGCCGATTCGTGCCGTTCCGCAGATCATCTCTTTGGCGAAATCGGCCTGGAATTCGTCGATGCCGCCTTCGTCGAGGAAGGTATCGAGCACGGCGTGCATATCGTAAGGTGCACGATGGTCGTCGGGGAGTATGGAGTACAGAGCTTCGGCATGATCGTCTTCGCCGTTACTTCGTGCGGGCTTCTGCAATGCCTCGGACGCCGGGTTGGATGTATCGCCCTTGCTTACGCGCGGGCTTTTGCATTCGGTGACCGACACGCGAGAAGTCTCGGGCGAAGGCAATTCTGCCACTAATTCACGAATTTTAGTAATGCATTCCTGCTCGTCTTTTGTGCGGAAGTGGGCGACGCCGGAGATGGCGTTGTGTGTCATTGCTCCGCCGAGCGTTTCGTTATCGATAGTTTGGCCGGTCGCGCCTTTAACGAGATTTGCACCGCCGAGCCCCATGAACGACGTGCCTTCGACCATCAAGATCACATCCGACAACGCCGGAAGATATGCGCCGCCGGCGACGCACATTCCCATTACGGCGGAGATCTGCGGGACTTTCAGATAATGCCGCATTATCGAGTTGTAATAAAAGATTCGCGCGGCACCGTATTGACCCGGAAAGACACCGCCCTGATATGGCAGATTGACTCCAGCCGAATCGACCAGATAAATGATCGGGACGCGATTGCGCATCGCGATCTCCTGCGCCCGTAATATCTTTTTAATAGTTTCGGGATACCACGCACCGGCCTTTATCGTCGCGTCGTTCGCAACAACAACACATTCCCTTCCCTGAATTTTTCCGACGACCGTAACAACGGCTGCCGCAGGCGCTTTACCGTCATACTCGTCGTAAGCGACGAGCAGACCGATCTCCTGCGAAAACGTATCCTTATCAAGCAGCAATTCAATCCGCTCGCGCGCCGTCAGCTTCCCCTGCTTATGTATCTTCGCGATCTTCTCCGGCCCGCCGCCAAGCTTCAGCTTGCTCTCAAGACGCAGGTATTCGTCGGTTAAAGTTTTTAGCCTGGAAGAGCCATTGGTCATATTTCAAAAAAATTCGAATAACCATTTCGAATTAAGTGCAGCTTTAATCTTTTGTCACGAGTCCAGAGTTTTCCTTTCAATTCTAATGCCAGTGCCAAAAAGGCAAGATCGTTCATATCCTCGCCGCGACAAAGCCTCGCCGCTTCGACCCAGCTGCTTACAGAAATCAAGCCGTCATCCAGAAGCTTGATCTGTCCAATGATAATCCCTAATAATTCGATGAGTTGTTCTGTTGAAAGGCGACTTTTCTTTTGAATTCTGTGGGAATGCTTAAATAGTTCAACGACAATGTAATTCGTAGAAACAAATGAAGTATTCGAGCTTGATAAAGTCTGTAAAATTTTCTCGTTTTTGGAAATCAAAGCCGAGATCAAAATATTTGTATCGACGATTACAAGATCATTCATTCCCGCTAATCATCTTCTCAATGCGAGACCTATTTTGCTTCCACCATGAACGGTTTATATCTCTCGAAATCTCATCAGCATCTTTTTGAGTTAATTTACTCCGGCTGACTATAGATTCGGCTTTAACCAAATCAAGCAGCCGCTGAATTTGATCTGTGCTCAACTCACTTCCCGAAATTGAAATAGTTATTAAATCGTCTGTTTTAGTTGTTTCGATAACCGCACTCATGAATTTAGTTTATAACATTTTCTTCTTTTCACTAATAACAACAAGGAGACCTTTCAATCGCATAGCTTTAGATGTTCCATGAGACGCAGTCAATTTTCGATGAGTTTTCTGAGTCGAATTTGTTTAAGGTCATTCAATGAAAATTGCGGTTTATCACATTTGTATCAAGAAGATAGTCAGCCATTCCGACGATTATTTTGGTCTCGAAGCCGTTTGGTAAGTTCCTCGCTGGTTTCAGTCCGATCGGCCCATATGCCGAATACTTCATCAAACGGACTGACACGCTCACCGATCTGTTCAAGCTCGTCAATTAGCCGCTTTGCAGCTTTACGATCACGAACGCGAAAGGTGCCGCACTTTTATAGGAATTGAAATTGATAAAGTACCCATAACTTCTTAAGTTTAACACGATTTTGCCTATCGACGTTCACTAATAATAAACGTCGGCACCATGCCGCCGCCGCTTGAGACGTTGGCTAGTTCGCTGGACGAAAGACGTGTGAAGGCCGAGCCGACTTCGCCGTTGAAAAGAAGCGGATCAAGATCGACGAGCTGTTCGATCATCGACCATTTTCCTTCCGGGCCGAAGATCATCGGGAAGTTTTCTTTCGCGGTTTTCACACGTTCCTGAAC
>JBOGOW010000032.1:0-16891 GCA_050748285.1 Pyrinomonadaceae bacterium | reverse complement strand
CGTCAAAGATAGTCAAGATGATTCGTATAGAAAAGAATTTGCAGAATTGCCGCTCGAGAAAAAGATAGCGAACCTTGTTCACCTGGAAGCTATCACATTCACCGAAACCTTGGCGTTCGTTGTAAATTCGCCGTTTACCGTTATCGACAAGATCGGCGACGTGCTTGCGGAATTTGGATTGAACAAGGAAACTGCCGAAAAGCAGCAGAAACGTGCGGCGTCGGAAACCAAGAGTTCCAGGTCCGCACCACGGAAACGAAAGTCTCCGCCAAAACCCGATGCGGCAATTTAGGTTTGGAATCGAGTGCATTGAAACGAGAAACTGTAAAAGTCGAAAGTAAGCGGGACGTTGGCGAAAAATTTCGCGACAAAACCCAGTATTTCCTTGCATTGGGGGTTATCGCCTCGCTCTTGCTGGTTGCAAAGATTCCGATCTTTGTTGTTTTGTTTTTTGCCGTTTTTATTTTCTTCATAGCAAAAATGTTTTCGAATTCGGGTCGTCACCAAACTCGCTCGATCTTTGAGTTTTATCTTTCGGCGAACGAGATAATCCGGAACGATCTGCGCCGTTGGTATGGGTTCGAGCTAAACGATGCAATCGATCGCGGCGAACGCATCGTCGCTTCGATGCCGCACGCGCCGTCGTTGGTTCATTTTTCATTGGGGGCGCTTTACAGCAAGATAGACGACCATTCATCTGCGGTCAAACATCTGTCTTATGTTTCGGAAAATCCGAAATCTTTTGAATCGAATATTGTTTACCCTTCGCCCGAACTCAGAAACTATGTCCATGTTCTGCGAAAGATCGAACGCGAGCCGAGCGAAGCTCCTCTAACATCCGCCGCAGTTCGATCTCTCGAACGTCTTCGACGCATTCGTGCCGATGTGATGCTTGCGCAAAGCCGTTCGGCGTTGGAAAATGCCAAAAATATTCTCAGTGAAACTGCTGGTTACGGAGATAGTAATAGATCGGATAACATGTTGGCTGCTGTTGCCGGCGGTGAAAATCGGCGACCTGCCGCGTTCATCGACGTCAGCACCTCCCGAGGCGAATATTTCGAGAGCGGACATGGCAACGGCACTTCCGGAAAAGCAAACACGCACGGCGACGATCCCGCTCGAAAGCCGATCACCGAGGTTCTGCACGACATTTATGATAGAAATGTCTCCTGAGCCTTATCCTTTATTCCGAATTCCGAAAAATCTTCTGATAGACTGCAAGATACTTTGACGGGATGTTCCTGCGACCGCATCTTCGACTTCCTCGGCGGGGAACAGGAGTAGCTTGCGTTCTTCGATCATCTCGCAAACGGATGTCATTAGACTCGGATTGTCCTCGAATATCGGTTTTAGTGCGGCCTTGCGAATCTCAAGAATTTCGACCTCATTTTCGGCAACGACGTTTGCCGATCTCGGTTCGCCTGTCAACAAACTCATTTCCCCAAAAAAGTCATTCTGGGCAAGCTGATTGATAGTTTTCTGACCGGAATGGTCGGGAATCTGAATTTTAACGCTGCCGCGGATGATAACGAACATCGAACGGCCTTCCTGCCCTTTTCGGACTATCGTTTCGCCGGGAGCAAAAACCCGACGCACGGAACCACGTGCAAGCCGCCCGATCTCGTCCTCGGAAAGCGGTGTAAAAACCGGCACCTTGGATAGATGTTCGGCGGTCTCATTTACGACATCTTCGACCGAAAGCGATTCTGGCTTTGGCTCGATGTGAACGGTGCGCGTCGGGAATGCAAAATCGATATTCTCCCGTTTGAATACATACCAAATACGCTGTCGAATTAAAGCATCCGTGTCGTTGTACTTCGTATAATCGTCTAGCCAATATTTCAACTCCCAATCGATCCCGTTATCGCCAAGATTCCTGACTCTTACGATAGGCCGAAGTTTGTTTGAAACATTTTCGACCTGCCGGACGGCTTCGCGTACTAGTTGGATCGTCTTTGAGGGCGAATTAGAAAAAACGGTGTTAAAAAAAACGATCCTTGCGTTCAGATTGCCTTTCGGCGCGACCTCGATAGTTTCACGTCCCAAAACGGCATTGCTTATTACTAAGAGCTTGTTTTGAAATGTACGGATCTTAACACCGCGCCATGAAACGGCCTCGACCACGCCTGTCCCGCGATTTGAGATCGAGATAACATCCCCGACCAAAAACGGCTGGTCGGCCTGAAGCGCGATACCAGCAAAGAGGTTTCCTAGCGTATCCTGCAACGCGAGACCGACGACAATACCGATAATAGTCGAACCGGTAAACAGCGGAGCGAGCTGCACATTGGGATACTGCGTCTGAAAAATAATAAAAAATGCGACGATGTAAATAATTATCGAAAGTACGGTTCGAAGCAGCGAACCCATCTCTGCCTGCTCAGAGCCGCGTATCGCTGTTCTTAGAATAAGATTTGCGATAAAGCGAACCACGAGCACGACCAATGCCATCCATAGAAAAATCTTTGTGATAAGGAAAACATTTAAGGCGAGATCATAAGTTGTTTGAGCCATCATTCCCGGCTTTTCGCCGTCCACCGAGATCAATTGTTTATCTGCTGAAACGGCAAGTCCGAACTGAGCGACGACATATTGAAATAAAACGTCACCGAAAATCGTAAGAATAATCAGGATTAGAATAATGACCGCCGCCGCGGCTAAAGAGAAAAGTGCCGTTCGCTGAAAAGAAGTGTCCGCCATAATTACGATTGCTAGAACATATCAACAATTGTTTTTCCAATCAACAGCAATGAGAGGAGCGATACGATGATCGCTACCGCAAATGCCGAAATATTCATCCATGTCCCGTTGCAATGGTCGACCATAATTTCTTTATTATTCACGAGCCTGAGGATCGCAAACAATAAAACCGGAAGCAGCAGCCCGTTTATGCACTGTGTCAAAAGCAGAAGCTGGATCTGTGGTATTCCGGGAATTAATGAAACTAGAGCACCGGTAAGAAGGAGCGCGGTAAATATCCCGACGAAGATCGGTGCTTCGCGAAAGCTGCGTGATACGCCTTTTTCAAACCCCAAAGCTTCACTTAGCGAATAGGCTGTAGCCAATGGCAGAACGCCCATCGCAAGCATCGCTGCCCCGAATAATCCTATCGCAAAAAAGTATTTCGCATATTCACCGGCGAAAGGGGCAAGTGCAGTCGCAGCGGTAGCGGCGGAATCGATCCGCGTGATACCGGCTTCGTGCAAAGTCGCTGCGGTCGAAACGACAATAAAAAATGCAATGACGCACGCGAACACCGTGCCGACCACAACGTCGGCGCGTGCAAGCGGAAGGTCGTCAGCATCGAGGCCTTTTTCGACGATCGACGACTGAACATAAATTTGCATGAAAGGCGTAATGGTCGTTCCGATCATTGCAACCAACGCAAATAAAAAGAAGCTGTCTTGCGAGACGGTCGGTGTAAATAATCCTTCGACCGCCTGCGACCAATCCGGTTGAGCTAAAATTGCAGATGCGACGTAGCAAAGAAAAACCAGCGACATCGCAAGAAAGATCTTTTCCAGCCGGCGGTGCGAACCCTTAACGACCAGCCACCAGATCGTACCGGCCGCGATCGGAATAACAAATTGCCTCGGCACGCCAAGCAGATCCGATGCCTGTGCGATGCCGACAAATTCGGAAATAATAACGCCGGCATTTGCAATCAAGATCGCGGCCATAATAAACACTGTCCATCGCACGCCGAATTGTTCGCGTATAAGATCGGCGAGGCCCTGACCGGTAACGACGCCCATACGCACGCACATTTCCTGGACGATGATCAGACCGAGCATCATCGGCAGAAACGCCCAAAGCATTTCGTATCCGAACGCGGCTCCGATTGAGGAATAGGTGGCGATGCCGCTGGCGTCGTTCCCGGCATTTGCGGCGATCATTCCGGGGCCGAGAATTGCGAGGTATGCGAAAAAGCGATATTCAGAAAAATAACGGCGGGCACGCAAAAACATCGTGCGAACACTTTGAAAATATCCAGTTTGTTTCAAGCGTGTGAGCATTACTAGATTTACTGCTTCCGTCCGTCATATTGTTTTTTGATAAGGAGAAAAAATTCTCCGATCGGGAAGATTGACTATAACCGTTTTAGTGTCCAAACAAAAGTTCGAGTCGATTCCCAAACTGGACAGTGGGTCAGTTTCCCAAGACTTTGTGTGCTTTGTGTCATAACTTGGTGCTCTTTGTGTTTTAAAAGAACTTAACACAGAGAACACAAAGGGAGTCACGAAGGCCACGAAGACAGTCACCGTCCTAAAAAGGCAAAAGGGCTCCAAACTCTCCATTCGTTTATATTTTGTTCAAATGGTGTATTTTGCTAGAGTTGCGGTATGAAAAAGTTCATTTCTAAGCCGCTCTGTTTATCACTGGCTTTTGTGCTGGTGGTTCAATTTGTAACACCGTCTTTCGTCGTATTTGCCGGCGGAGATTCAAGCCAGGCAAAGCATGTAATGGTCGCGTCGCAGCATCCGATCGCATCCGAGATCGGCGTTGAAGTGATGCGAAAAGGCGGAAACGCCGTTGACGCGGCCATCGCTGTCGGGCTTGCGTTGGCCGTGGTTTATCCCGAAGCAGGCAACTTGGGCGGCGGCGGATTTATGCTGATTCGAAAAGCGAACGGTGTGGCGACATCCATCGACTATCGCGAGATGGCGCCTAAATCGGCGAATAGGGATATTTATGTCGATAAGGACGGAAACCTGATCCGCGGCGAAGGATCGTCATCGGTCGGCTATCGCGCATCTGGTGTTCCCGGAACGGTCGCGGGTTTCGAAATGGCATTTAAGAAATACGGTTCGGGAAAAGTGAAGTGGGCGGATCTGGTCGAGCCTTCGCGGGCGGTTGCGGAGAAAGGTTATGTGCTTTCTTATCGATTGGCGGAATTGTTCAAATCGTACAAACAGTCGATGTCGAAATATCCGGAAAGCGATCGCGTGTTTTTGCGCGGCGGCAAATATTACGAAGCCGGCGACACGTTTCAGCAACCCGATCTTGCGCGGACTCTCGCCCGAATAAAAACCGGCGGCGCAAAAGATTTCTATACGGGCGAAACGGCAAAGCTGATCGCAGACGACATGGTCGCGAACAAGGGTTTGATCACGCTGGATGATCTAAAAAATTACACGCCGAAAGAACGTGTGCCGCTGCGTGGGACATATCGCGGACACGAAATTATCACAATGCCGCCGCCGAGCTCTGGCGGGATCGTAATGCTCCAGGTTTTGAAAATGCTTGAGGGTTACGATATCGGCGGAATGGGTGCACATTCGGCTGCGAAACTTCATCTTTATGCGGAGGCATCGCGTCGCGCATTCGCCGACCGCGCCGAATACATGGCCGATCCTGATTTTGCCGAGGTTCCGACTGCGCGGCTTTTGGACAACGACTATTTAAAAACGCGCGCTGGTACGATCAACGCTGTGAAAGCAGATTCCAGCCAAACGATCGGCCCGGGCAAAGTGGTTATCACCGAAGGCTCTGAAACGACGCACTACACCGTGATGGACAACGACGGAATGGTCGTTTCGAACACATACACCATCAACGACCTTTACGGTTCGAAGGTTACGATCAAAGGCACCGGAATTTTGATGAATGACGAGATGGACGATTTTGCCGCACGGCCCGGAGTGCCGAATATTTACGGTCTTGTGCAGGGCGAGCGAAATAAGGTCGAAGGCGGCAAGCGCCCGCTTTCGTCGATGACGCCGACCATCGTGCTTCGCAAAGACGGAACATTTTGGTTCGCCGTCGGTGCACGCGGCGGCCCAAGAATAATTTCGGCGGTGATGCAAACCGTTATCAACGTGATCGATCACGGAATGAATATTCAGGACGCAATCGATTCGCCGCGAATACATCATCAATGGCTCCCCGACGAAATAATGTATGAGCCCTTCGGGATCTCGCCCGATACGCAAAAGATACTCGCCTCCTATGGCCACAAATTCGCCGCGCGACCCGGAAGCATCGCCACCGAGACGGGAATTATGCTAATGGATTCCGGCATTAAAATGGGTGCCATCGATACCCGCAGCGACGGCGAAGCGATCGGGTATTAGTCAGAACCGGGAGCGGTAGCGACTGGGTTCTCCTGCATGTCAGAACCATGAGCGGTAGCGACTGGGCTCTTCCGACCCAAGTCAGCGGTAGCGACTGGGCTCTTAGACCCTCGATTACGAACTATGTGGAACGACACCGACATTCCTCTTGCAGTTTTCTTCACGTTTCGCTGCTACGGAACTTGGCTTCACGGTGATGAACGTGGATCGGTTGATAGAAACAATAACGCTTACCGCTCACCAAGACTTCCTGCGAACAGTAATTGGAAGAAATTTAATCAACAGAAACTATTACATCCGCCTGTACTTCTCAGTGCTGCTCAAAGAAGCTCGGTTGAGCGCGCAATACGCGATACCTGCGAAAAGAGAAATTGGCACTTAAAGGCAATAAATATCCGAACCAACCATGGTCATTGTGTTATTGGCATCGGAGCGAAAAAGCCGGCCTCAGCGCTTATTGCGATCAAAGCCAACGCAACCCGACAGATGAAGGAAGACGGACTTTGGAACTACGACCACAGCCCGTGGGCCGACAAAGGAAGCAAACGAAATCTCTGGAACGAGCGAAGCCTTTGGGAGGCATGTAACTACGTCCTCAACAGTCAAGGTGACGAACTGCCCGACTTCGATTGGTGGTAAATAAGAACCCAGTCGCTACCGCTCCCGGTTCTGACATGAATGCATCGGTTACTCGTCCTTGTCTTTTTGGAGCAGTTTTGTCGTGTTTTCGGTAACGCTTGAGGGGCGCGCAAATTCGCCCGTATCCGGTGCTCGCCAGCCGCCGGCCGCAGGAGGTGCATAAACCTGCGCGGGCTGACTTTGCTGCGGCGGGAGTGCCGAATGCGCCGGTGAAGAGTGCAATGAAGCCGGTGCATGTGTCGGAAAATGCGGCATAAAAAACCTATTTATCTTTGATGAGGGCAGCAAAACGAGCGAGGCGATGATTATAAACATGGTTCCAAAAACGCCCGTGATCGCCGCAAGCCCCGCAAGCTCTTCGACTCCCAAAATCCCGAATGCCGCGGTCAGAAACATCGTGAAAAAAATGAACCAGAATACGCCAAAAATGACCCCGTTCTTTTTGTTGAAAAATGGAGTTTTGTTAGAGATGTTGGCAAGCTGAGGCAGAATGCCATCGTTCTCGATTAACTCTGCAACAAGCGCAAGCTGAAAACCGCATCGTTTGCAGAATTTCGCCTCACTTGAAATTTGTTGTTCGCCGCAGCGGGGACAGTGCATTTTTTTCTTAGTTTATCGGTTCAAAAACCGTCAACTCAAACGAATTTTTACACGAAATAGTTCACATTGCAATTTTCAGCGGTTGCCGGATGGTATTTAGCAGGTTCGGAAAAGAAAGCGGGAAATGCGGACTCATGTCTTTCCGCTGTCCAAAGTTTTCGGCGTTGGATGGAATTCAAGATGTGTTATTTCGTGGACAGTTCTTTAACCGTGAATAAGAGAATCCACGAAACAACACGAAAATACACGAAAGAATATCAATATCCGAAGCGGCACTATGATAACAATATCAAATAGACCCACTAAATTCGGCGGCGATTTAATCCAGATCGTTTGAATATGTGTTAAAATAAGAAATCAATTTAATTTAATTCCAGATAACGTCGATTTTCCTGATGGTATGACGACACATAATCTTTTCGATACGAGAAAGACATTTCTTAATGGGCGCGGGGCGGTATCGGTGTATTATTCGCTTCCGCAATTGGAAAAATCCGGGTTTGACGGAATATCGAGACTTCCTATCTCAATTCGAATCGTCTTGGAGTCGGTACTTCGCAATTTCGACGGGGGGACGAGGATAGCGGAAAGCCATGTGCGAGAGCTTGCTTCGTGGAAGCCGACTGCATTGCGCACCGAGGAAATTCCGTTCGTTGTCTCACGGGTGATCTTGCAGGATTTTACCGGTGTTCCGTTGTTGGTCGATCTTGCGGCGATGCGAACGGCCGCTGCGAAGTTAGGCGAGGATCCCGGAATAATTGAGCCGCTGGTTCCGGTCGATCTCGTTATCGACCATTCTGTGCAGGTCGATTTTGCCGGAAGCGATGCGGCATATGAGCGAAACATCGCGATGGAGTTTCGACGCAACGACCAGCGTTACCGCTTTTTGAAATGGGGAACGCAGGCGTTCAATGGTTTCAGCGTAGTGCCGCCGGGGATCGGGATCGTGCATCAGGTCAATCTTGAGTATCTGGCAAAGGGCGTATTCGAACGCGATGGAGTTTATTTTCCCGATTCTTTGGTTGGAACCGATTCGCACACGACGATGATCAACGGTCTCGGTATCGTTGGCTGGGGCGTCGGCGGCATCGAGGCCGAATCCGCAATGCTCGGTCAGCCGGTTTATTTTCTTACGCCGGATGTCGTCGGAATGCATCTTTCAGGCGATCTACCGCAAGGTTCGACCGCCACCGATCTTGTTTTGCGGATCACCGAGATACTTCGGGCGACAAATGTGGTTGGTAAGTTTGTCGAATTTTTTGGCGAAGGCGCAGCTGCACTTAATGCAACCGACCGAGCGACAATTGCCAACATGGCGCCCGAATACGGCGCGACGATGGGCTTCTTCGGGATAGATGGGAAAACGCTTGAATATTTCACGTCAACAGGACGCACAACCGAGCAGGTCGAAACGATCCGTTCGTATTATTCTGCGCAGGAGATGTTTGGAATTCCTCGCAGAGGCGCGGTGGATTATACACAGGTCGTCGAACTCGACCTGGCAACGGTCGGCCCTGCGGTTTCCGGGCCAAAACGCCCGCAGGACCGGATCGAGCTTAATGATCTGAATACAAAATTCACAGAGATTTTTGTAAAACCTTTGACCGACGGAGGATATGAGAAATCGAGAGAGCTTTTGACAAAACGCTTTCCCGTCGAGCTTGGAGTATTTAGTGATGCGGAAATTGAAGGTGGAGGCGACCAAAGCAGCATCTCGATCCCGCTGCCCGTTCTCAACAACTCATCCGCAGCCGACACAAACGTGACATCGGAAGTTGAAATGATAAACAATCGCCCGACTCCAGACCGTCTTCGGGTTGAAGACAACGAGTGTCTTCCAAAGGATGTTGCGATCGGAAACGGCGATGTGCTGATCGCGGCAATTACATCGTGCACGAACACATCGAATCCGTCGGTGATGATCGCCGCCGGATTGGTTGCGAAAAAAGCCGTCGAAAAGGGCCTGATCGTGCCTTCGTATGTAAAAACGTCGCTTGCTCCGGGGTCAAGGGTCGTTACTGATTATCTTGCGAAAGCAGGACTTCAAACATATTTGAATCAGTTGGGATTTAACCTCGTCGGATACGGCTGCACGACATGTATCGGTAATTCGGGGCCGCTTGATCCCGGAATCGAAAAGGAGATCATTGCAAACGATCTGATAGCGGCGTCCGTGCTCTCGGGAAACCGGAACTTTGAGGCTCGTGTTCATCAAAATATTAAAGCGAATTTCCTTATGTCGCCGCCGCTCGTCGTTGCGTTTGCGATCGCAGGTTCGGTCTTAAAAAATGTTTACGATGAACCGCTTGGAAAGGGTAACGATGGCGATGTTTATCTCAAAGATATTTGGCCTACCCAGGACGAAGTAAAAGCGTCGCTTGCGGCGGCATTCGATCCGGAAACATATCGACGGCTTTATAGCGAATTTGCAGAACAAAACCCATTGTGGAATTCGATCGAATCGTCGGTTGGACAAATCTATGAATGGGACGATTCTTCAACTTATATCCAAAGGCCGCCATTTTTTGACGATTTTTCAATGGAAGTCGGCGGGTTTTCGAACTTTACTGACGCCAGAGCACTTGCAGTATTCGGCGATTCGGTTACGACAGACCATATTTCGCCAGCCGGAGCGATAAAAGCGGATTCACCGGCCGGTCTGTATTTGCAGGGGTTGGGTGTTGAGCCGAGAGAATTTAATTCATACGGTTCGCGCCGCGGCAATGATAGAGTTATGGTTCGCGGCACTTTTGCAAACGTACGGATCAAGAATCTGATGGTTGCCCCAAAAGAGGGCGGGTTTACAAAGATGCAGCCGGATGGCGAAATATTGTCGATATACGATGCCGCAATGAGGTATGATGCGGACAAAACGCCATTGATGATCTTTGCAGGAAAGGAATACGGAACCGGCAGTTCGCGCGATTGGGCAGCGAAAGGCACGCGGCTTCTTGGCGTAAAAGCGGTGGTCGCGGAAACATTCGAGCGTATTCATCGGTCGAACCTGATCGGCATGGGCGTTCTGCCGCTGCAATTTCGTAATGGCGAAACGTCTGAGACTTTAAGGTTGGACGGTACGGAAACATACGACCTTTCAGGGCTGGAAGGCGTCGAGGTATTGCCAAGGCATTCGGTTAATCTTGTGATCAAACGGTCTGACGGCACTTCGACTGCGACCGAACTTCTTCTGCGGATCGATACGCCGATAGAGCTTGAATATTATAGATCCGGCGGAATTTTGCCGTATGTTTTGTCGCAGTTGATCGGGAAAAAGGGAAATTAAGCCGATTTTTAGTGGAAATTTTGAACCGTTTCTTGTTTTTAGTCGAAATCGTATATGACCCTTTTAGAGAGTGTTGAAAAATAATTGAAATTGCCTGATAGGCACTGAATTAATGTCTTTATTCGTGCATTAGTGGCAAAAAAATAGCCACGAATGCACGAATAAGGATTAAATCATTCGCACTACTGGAGCAAAAACAAACTGTTTTTCAAAGAACTCCTTTTTAATATTTGTTTCGTCGGGAATAAAAATATGGCTTTTGTCTATTGAACAATTGTAGAATGCCAAGGTAGGGTAATCTGCGCCTTCATTTGCCAATATTTCAGGAGTGTAGAGAAATGAAAAAAGCAACATCGTTCGCTTTATTGCTGGGATTGATCTTTTCGACCGTCTCGGTTTCGTTTGGACAGAGGTCGAAGCGTATAGACGTTCGTCCCGCACGGACTCAGAAAACCGCTGTTCCCAATCTTGCGAATAGCGGCACACGCACCGAGTTTCAGCGTGTCGAGGCCATCTTGCCCCGTTCCGGCGTATATATTCGTTGGCAGATGAAGGTTGAATCGGCAAATATGGGCTTCCAGGTTTACCGCAATGCGAATGGTTCGCGTGAACCGATAAACAGCAAGATAATTTTAGGATCGGCGGCCAGCTCCGGCCGTTACCTGATTTACGGTGCTGATTACGCTTATTTCGATCAAAAAGGTTCGCCCGGCGATGTTTATGAGATCGAGGCGATCGACCTTGACGGTATATCGACATACAGCTCTGCAATTTCTGCTGTTTCCGGTAAGGTGCCTGATGTAAACGGCAGACGGATACCAGGAACTGAAGATCCGAATCAATCATTGGAGTCCAGTCGGGTAATTTCTTCATCGCTCCGTCCGCCGAAAGAAGTAGTTGCGGAGTTTGAGTCACGTTCGCTTGTCGAGGATCAGACCGTGCATCGATGGGTGCTTTCGCGTCCCGGAGTCCGAATCGACGCAAAGAAAGAAGGTATTTACCGTGTACCTTTTGCCGATCTTCTTGCCGCAGGTTTTGATACCTCGTCGAATACCGATAACTGGCAGCTTTATCTGCGCGGTATTCAGCAGGCGATCATAGTAAATACGGGATCGCAATATATTGAGTTTTACGGAAAAGGAATCGATACGGTCGAGACCGATATTCAGGGCTATTTTCTGGTTACAGGAGACGCAGCCGGAAAGCGAATGAACAATTATGTTGCACGGCCGTCGAACAATCCCGCAGTTTTGCAGTCCTATGACCAAACCTTTTCGTTCCGAGAGCGTACGTTATATATAAACTCGATTCTTAACGGTGATCCCGGAAATTATTTTGGCCGAGGGATAAATTCCGCCGGGGTTAATATCAATTTTAACCTTACCGGCATCGATCTAAACAGCCCGACGGCAGAGTTTTATCTTAAGATTCAGGGTTTCTCGACAGGGATTCATTCGGTTCGAGCGATCTTGAACGGTCAAATGATCGGAACCATCGGCGGTATCGCACAATTCCCGTCGGAGACGACAATTCCGGTGCCGACATCGTTGCTCAAAGATGCCGGTTTGGGACAAGGGCAGAATGTACTCAATCTTGCGTCAGTCGGCCCAACGGGGGATTTTAACCTGTTTGACACTGTCGAAGTGCGTTTTAACAGGAAGTATTTAGCATCGACAAATACGCTGAAAGCCTATACCTTGAATTCGCGTAAATCGCGGCTTCGCGGCTTTGCAAGCGCGAATGTTCGGGTTTTCGATATTAGCCGCGATGGCGAAACAGAAGTGATCACCAATTTACCTTTTGGCCCGATCGACGGTGCTTTCGGAGTCGATTTTCCCGCCGGTCGCCCAAAAGCGATTTTTGCCGCCGATGATTCAGCCTTGCTTACGCCACAGGCAATTGTTGCGCATGATGCGGAGCTGCTTGCGGTGAACACGCATCAAGCCGACCTGATCATTATTGCCTACCGGACGCTTTTGCCTGAGGCAAATGCGTGGGCGGCCTATCGCAACAGTCAGGGGATAGTAACAGAAGTCGTCAGCGTTGATGAGATCTTCAATGAATTCAACTATGGTTCGCTTAGTTCCGATTCGATAGAGGCATTCTTGAATTACGCAAACAGCAATTGGCAGAATCTGCCTCAATACGCTTTGCTTATCGGAGATGCCTCATACGATTCCCGTAACTATGAGAATCTTGGATTCTTTAATTATGTCCCGACTCGACTGGTAAACACCGTGTTTTCTGAAACCGGAAGCGACGAATCGCTGGCGGATTTTAACGAGGACGGACTTGCGGAAATGGCGATAGGAAGAATACCGGCGCGGCAGGGAAGTTCGGTAACTAATGCTTTGGCAAAGGTTATGGATTGGGAAGCAAACCTTAGCGACCCGCTCAGCCGCGGAACAATATTCGCTTTTGACGAGCCGAATGGCTATGACTTTCAAGGCATGAGCAATAGGATGCGGAATGAATTGCCCGCCGGAACGCCGGCTGATATGGTTTTCAGGTTTCAGCCAAATGCTCAGGCGGACTTGATCGCCGCAATGAATACCGGCAAGTATTTGATCAATTATTCCGGACACGGTTCAGTTAGCAGCTGGGCGAGTACGGGTTTCTTTTGGAGTGACAACGTAAATTCGTTGACGAATGCGAATAAATCCATTTACACCGCATTGACCTGTCTTAACGGCTATTATCTTGCTCTTGACCGGAATAGCCTGGCCGAAACGCTGCTTGATTCGAGCGTTGGAGGCGGCGTTGCCGTTTGGGCTTCGACCGGCCTTACAACTCCCGACGTTCAGGAGATAATGGGCAGGCGATTTTATAACAAGATCGGGCAGGGCAACATTCCGCTCATGGGCGATTTGATACGAGATGCAAAAACCGTTATCAACGGCGGAACCGACGTCCGGCTTTCGTGGACGCTGATCGGCGACCCGATGCTAAAAGTTAGATAATCCCAGATTACGCTTTAGAAAATTTAGCCGCAGATTAACGCAGATGACGCAGATAAAGGAAATCTGCGTGAATCGGCGTTAATCTGCGGCAAAAACTCTTCTTCAAATCTTAATGCTTAATTTGGGATTATTCGCTTTTTTCGTTGTTCGTTATCCGCTATTTCGAACCGGATTTCCCTAATGCGTACTCTGTGATAAACAAGGTTCGAAAACAAAAATTGCGGGCGTTCATCGTTGGATGAACGCCCGTTGTTTTTTGGTACTCGCGGCGGGATTTGAACCTGCGACTTCTTCCTTCGGAGGGAAGCACTCTATCCACTGAGCTACGCGAGCTTAAATGTTTTCAGTTCCAGCTAATATTATTGGGTCGTCGGTCAATTCAAGTTTTGTTTGTGTATTTTCGTGTAATTTTGTGGACAGTTCTTTAACAGAGAATAGAAGAATCCACGAAAACACAAAAAAAAACCAACTTGAGTAAGCCTGCTGAAGCATGAACTCCGAATTATAATATCATTTTGCCTCAGCACGCGGAACGATCGAAATTCGCTTGATACGCACCGGCTCGATCGGTCGCTCTCCGTCTTTCGGCTGAACGCCTGAAATCGTTCGGACATTGTTCATGCCTTCAAATACTTTTCCAAAAATCGTGTATTTATTATCGAAAGCCGGCTCACGTTTGAGAGTAATAAAAAACTGCGAATTCGCAGAATTGAAGTCCGGTGCACGAGCCGCTCCGACGATTCCGGAATCGTACTCAATGTCGGAAAACTCGGCCTCGACATCCGGTTTATCCGAGCCGCCCGTGCCGACGCCGCCTTTTTCGGCAGTGTCAACTTTCTCATCCGAAACTGCCGTCGGTTTTGAGAGCGGATCGCCGCCCTGAACAACAGAAAGATTTATGCGATGAAATTCAGTTCCATCGTAAAAACCTTCGCTGGCAAGCTGCTTGAATCGTGCAACCATCTTCGGCGCAATGTTCGAGTAAAGCTCGATCTTGAAGCTGCCATACGCCGCTGAATTTTCCATTTCGATCACGGCGATCTCATCGTCAGCGATCGGCGCGACGCCTTTTTTTACTTCGGGTGAAGCAGTTTTGTTCGAAGCTGTCGAATCGGTTTTGCATCCCGCGAGCAAAAGTAAAGAAATTAAAAGAATAAGAAAGATTGAAAATTTCATAAACGGTTATTTAAAAAAGCTTTGTGCTGTCGATCAGGATCGTCACCGGGCCATCATTTACAAGTTCGACTTCCATCATTGCCTGAAAGCGTCCCGTTTCAACTTTGGAAATATGCTTGCGGGATTCGGAAACGAAATATTCATAAAGTTCGTTAGCTTTTTCCGGTGACGCAGCGTCGATAAACGACGGCCTGCGACCGCGTCGTGTATCACCGAAAAGCGTGAACTGAGACACGACGAGCAGTTCGCCATCGATATCAAGGAGCGACAAATTCATCTTGCCATTTTCGTCTTCAAATATCCTGAGGTTCAGCGTTTTCTCAACAAGATAATTTGCATCCTGTTCGGTATCGTTCACCGCAACGCCGAGCAACAGCAAAATACCGCGCCCAATTTTACCCGAAGTTTCATTCTCAACGGTGACTTTTGCACTCCGCACTCTTTGAACAACCGCCCGCATTAGAAACTTTGTCAAAACTCCTATCAATTGCCTCCAGCTTTAGCTGGAGGACAACTTGCAACAAATATTCGGGCTTTAGCCCAATAAACTTCAATGGAGCAGAGGGCTAAAGCCACTCGGAAAACTCATTTTTATATTCGGCTAAAGCCGTTTTTTTCAAACACCAATCCTCCAGCTAAAGCTGGAGGCAATTTAAAGATCAATGGAGTTTTGGAACATTGGCACTAGCTCGCCGTTTCTTCTATGTAAACACGCTCCATAACAACCGGTTCGGGGGGGTTGTGATTCGGGCTGCGTTCGAGAGGTGCAATGGCATGGACCACTTCATTTCCTTCGAGCACGCGGCCGAATTTCGAATAGCTCGGCGGCAGCGGATAATCGATGTGCATTATGAAAAACTGAGAGCCGTTTGTGTTCGGCCCAGAATTCGCCATCGCGACGGTTCCTTTTTCGTAAATTCCAGCGTAGAGTTCCGAATCGCGATCGATCTCATCATCAAACCGTCCGCCCCATGCCGATTCGCCGCCATATCCTTCGCCAAGCGGGTCGCCGCCCTGAATCATAAAATTCGGGATCACGCGATGAAATATAACGCCGTCGTAATAATTTCGCTCTGCCAAAAGGCGAAAATTCTCGGTCGTTTTCGGAGCGTCTTGCTCAAGCAATTCAAATCTAATCGTTCCTTTATTTGTTTCAATAACCGCAGTTCTGTTAGCCACTTAATTAAATTTCTCCTATTTGATTTTGACTACCGGCTGATCGGGATGAGCAGGATTTGGAATAAGTATTTGATTTCGGCAATCAACCTGCATATCCAAAACTTCCAGAATTGTCTGGCCGATTATCACTTCATCGCCCAGAACCATTGCGCCTTCCGCAGTTTCGCGCCCAATGATGTTAAAGGTGATCGGCTCTGTAAGAATCACCCGGTCATGCCGCCCGTCGGCATATTCGGCGATTCGGCTCCCGGTTGAGAGGACCCCAAGCTGCTGCATTACGTTCGCGGGCACGACCGACGAAACCGCTCCAGTGTCCACAAGCGCGTCTGCGACATAACTTCGGATTTCGTCACTTGCGATTTGGCCGCGTCTGGCCGCCCCTTCGTCAAACGTGTTTGACAGCTTTACTTTTATTCTTACTTCACCCATATCCTTATCCTTTCAGAATAAATCGTTCGATCGCGGCAGCGACCCCGCTTTCGTTATTAGATACAGTTTTATAAAATTCGGCGCGTTCAAGCAAACCTGCGTCTGCATTTCCCATAACAACCGGCGTGCCTGCAAATTCGAGCATATCCAGATCGTTAAAGTTATCGCCGATGGCCATTACATCTCTGCGGTAAAATTATTTATCGACGCGAGGCGTTCGACTCCCGTACCTTTCGTCACGCCGGGCGGCAAAATATCGATAAGCGTAAAGTCACGATGCGGATAGATCGTCGGAAGAATCGTTACAGTTTCTTTTAACTCGCTTTTAAGGAAAGCGAACATCTTTGCCATCGGTTCGCATTGGCCCGAGAATGAAATATGGATGACCTCGTGTTTCGGCAACTCGTGGTGCAGATCGGCGACTTGCATTACCGCGTGTTCGGCTTCGTCGCCATGAAGCGTCAGCGACCATTTCAGGTATCGTTGAAGCGGCACGTTATCCTGCGAAACTTGGTCGTATAGCAGCGTGCCTTTGCCATTCGGGTCGGCAC
>JBOGOW010000031.1:0-16895 GCA_050748285.1 Pyrinomonadaceae bacterium | reverse complement strand
ATAAAGCACCGTGCCGAAAGAAAAAAGATCGGTGCGTGTGTCGGTGATCTCGCCGCGCGCCTGTTCGGGCGACATATACGCAACGGTTCCCATCGTCGCACCGGCGGATGTCAGATCGTCCTTAACGGCGGTCGGCATCATAGAAGATGGATCGGGTTTCTGGTGATCGATTTTGGCGAGACCGAAGTCCAGGATTTTCGCTTGTCCGCGCGAAGTTACGAACATATTCGCGGGCTTCAGGTCACGATGAACGATTCCTTTCGAATGAGCCGATTCGAGCGCGTCAACGATCTGCACGCCCAATGTAAGAAAGGCGTCGATGTCGAGCGCGCCGCGTCGGATGCGGTCGGCAAGCGATTCGCCGTCGAGCAGTTCCATCACGATAAAATGTTCCGATTCGTGCTGTTCGATCCCGTGGATCGTACAGATATTCGGATGATTTAGCGATGACGCGGCTCGTGCCTCGCGCTGAAAACGCTGAAGCAGATTATCGTCATTCGCCATCTCCGGCGTCAGAAATTTTAAAGCAACGCGACGACCCAGATTTGTATCTTCTGCCTCGTAAACGACGCCCATCCCGCCCTCGCCGAGCTGCGATTTTATGTTGTAATGCGAAATGGTCCTGCCAAGCATTAAAGTGCCTCCGAAGTATGTAAACCTAACTGAGTGAACGGCCTAAAGTATATCGCCGTTTCGCGGTAACGGCAACGCTCCCAAGAAATTGACGCAAGCTGTCTTTAGAAAGTGGGGCAGTTAGATTTTTTTTGCTTTTTCAGAACGCAGCCTTTCTTCGTGATCTTTGTGAAACCCTTTGTGCACTCCGTGTTAAGTTCATTTCAAACACAGAGAACACAGAGTTATGACACAGAGCACACAATGCACCGGGAAACTGACCCACTACCTGTCTTTATCCTGGCTGGTTTTCATTCGAACTACGAAGTATAATGCGGCGTCCCCAAATTTCGACACTCAAGCGAACTATTATGGAATTCACTCGGGAACCGATCTATATTATTGCTGTGCTTCTTGCTCTGATCGTTGTTTCGGAGTGGCTCGCACGCAAGCCGTTTTTCAGCCATATCGGTTCGGTCCTGATCGTTATCATCGCAGCCGCGATCATTGCAAACATCGGCGTAATTCCGTCATCGCAAAATGCTCCGCCGATTTATGACGGAATCTTTCAATACGCCGCACCGCTTGGGATTTTTTTCCTGCTGCTTGAAGCGAAGCTGAAGAACCTGAAATTTGCCGGCCTGCCAATGATAGTGATGTTCTTGGTCGGGGCCGCCGCAACCGCGACCGGTGCAGTTGTCGGATACAAGATACTTTCTCCGCAGGCACAAGTGCCGCTGGCAAACGCCGTCGCCGGAATGTACACCGGAACATATACCGGCGGTAGTGCGAACTTAAATGCGGTCGCGCTTGCCTATGGCGTCAACAAGGACGGAGTTCTTTATGCCGCGATCAATGCCGTTGATAATATTCTCACGACGATCTGGATCATATTGACGCTCGTGCTGCCAAAAGTGCTTCAAAAATATTTTCCGCGTAAGAAAAGCATTCCGCCACGGGCCGATGCAGCTCAGGATCAACTTTCGAATGGAAACGAGTTTGGTTTGATGGATATCGCCATTCTGCTTACGCTCGGCTTTGCGAGTCTCTTTATCTCTTTCCGCGTCGCTGAATACCTCGTCTGGATGCCGTCGATTGTCGTGCTGACCACTATCGCTCTCATCTTTGCGCAAATTCCGTTTGTCCAACGATTACGCGGCGGGCGAACACTTGGCTATCTTTTGATAATGCTCTTCCTTGCTGTGATCGGCGCTTACTGCGACTTCAAAGCACTGATCGAGGCGGGCGATGTCGCCGGTGTTCTTCTGATCTGGGTGACGATCATCGTTTTCATGCACGGTGCGATCATTTTTACCGTCGGCGGCATATTCAAGCAGGATTGGGATATCGTCTCGATCGCATCGAACGCAAACGTCGGCGGCGCAACATCGGCCCCCGTCTGCGCCGCCAGCCTCGGCCGCCCCGACCTCCAACTCCCCGGCCTCCTGGCCGGAACCCTCGGCACCGCCATCGGCACCTACTTAGGAATCACCGTCGCCGAGATCCTGAAATAGAATTTCAATCTTGCTTTGCAAGGGCTGTATCTCTGAATGCAGAAGCCCGCACGAAGTAAGGGCGAAACAGGCATGTCAGAACCCCGACGCGTCGGGGTAGCGACTGGGTTCTTGGCGGCCTTTGAAATAGCTTGATCTTGAATGAAACGCCCTTACTAACATGCGGGCTTGCGCAGCCTCGATCACCGCGTCCGATCCATTTTTTTCTTGCGGCGCGGCGTTGCAAAAAGCTGTGCAGTGTATTTTTCGTAGAGCTCGAACATGAAAACCATACGTCCGGCCTCGCTCGCAAAAGGCTGCGCTCTATAGGCCAGATCTACAGCCTTGTCGAGCTCGTTATGTGCCTTTACAAGCGCAGGCGGCATCGTCAGCGGATCATAAAGATCGGCCAGCGAACTCGTCGGAAACTCCGCACGGACATCCAAAACCCGCTGTGCTTTTTCCTCGATGGTTTTTATCTGCTTCTCACTCGGGTTTTCGGGCCAGGGGAAGTTGTTGTAAACGATGTCCTTTGAATACCGATAGTCGCTTTTCAATCGTCCACCAACATTTTTAACCCATGCCATGTTCATCGCCGACATAAGGACTCCGAGGTGATAATTTTGGGCATCGTTTACCATCAATGATGAGCTTGAAGCAATGCCATCGGAAATAAATCCCATCGGAATATACCGACGGCTCTCAGAACTTGTCTTAGGAACCAAAATATAGGAATCAGCAATTGTTGTTTCACGAAACAGCCACGGCGATGAAGCAAACTTCTGCGACGATTTACTTTTTTCGCGGAATTCACGAACTTGCTTGATCCTTTCTGAAACGAGTGGCATTGAACGAAGTTCTTGGGGCAGGATGTCGCTCAACCACAAACAATATTGCGAGTAACGATTGATAAAGCTATGACCAGTTATCCACGGCTTAAACCATTTTTTGGAGGCAGGTTCTTTGGCAACAAAGTCACGGTATTCAGCCTCGGTAAATGACAAGAGTCCGTTGTCTAGCGGGGTAATACCTTCAAGCATTCTGGGAACATTACAAATCGGCGAGGATCGCTTTTGAAGGACTATATTTTTGGCGTCTACCAAATAAGGATTGATATTCTGAACCTTTATTTCTTGGGCCGGACCTCTAACATCTTCATACTCAAAGATTGTCTTATTGCTTCTGTCCGAAGTTCCGAAACCTATAATGACGCAATATACGGCTGCTCTTCCTCTCGCCTCGTTTGTCCACTTGAATGTCCGGTGGGCGAAATGGATCTTGATGTTGTATTTGTTAAAGAGCAGGTTCCACAAGATGCCGACCTGTTCGCCTTGTGAGATCGAATTGGTGGAAACAAACGCGACGCGGGTTTTTGTTCTTGTCCCCGAAGGGGACGCAGATAATAGCGTAGGGTGAAACCCTGCGTATAAAGGCGAACCCGTCTCCGACCCTGAAAGGGTCGAACGCTCGAACGCGTGTTCGTCCCCTTCAGGGACGGGATCATTTTCTCGATCTAATCGTCGGGTTTCACCCGACGCTATTGTATTTGTCACCTTCGGCGACGAAGACTGCAAAAACTCCGCCGCCTTGAGATACCACGCCGTGACGTAATCCAGAACGCCGCTGCCTTTGACACCCGCAAACAGCCTTTCCATATCTGCCTTTTGTTCGGCGTTCTGCTCCTTCTTCCCGACAAACGGCGGATTGCCGAGGATGTAAAGATTTTCGTGCTTTCTTGTCCCTGAAAGGGACGCAGATAATAGCGTAGGGTGAAACCCTACGTTTGATGGCGAATCCGTTTCCGACCCTGAAAGGGTCGAACTCTTCGATGTGTGTTCGTCGCCCTCAGCGACGGCAATGTTTGCGGCATCTGTTCGTCGGGTTTCACCCGACGCTATATTATCAGTCATCTTCGGCGACGAAGAATTCAGCACCTCGCCCCAATCCAGCCTCAGTGCATTCCCATGAACAATATTCGCCGATTTCTTTAGCGGCAGACGCACGAAGTATTGGCCGAATTCGTTGCTTACAGCCATATTCATCTGGTGATCGATGAGCCACATTGCAACCTCGGCGATGCGGGCCGGGAACTCTTCCATTTCGATGCCGGACATCATATCGACATCGAGCCAGATGATATCGCTGACGTCAATTACCTGCTGTCCCGATTTTTTTAACGCCCGCAATATCTCGATCTCAAGCAGCCGCAGTTCGCGATAGGTGATGACCAGAAAATTGCCGCACCCGCACGCCGGATCTAGAAACCGCAGCCCGGCGAGCTTTTTATGAAATTCCTGCAGCTTGTTTCGACTGCCATTTACGCTTTCAAAATCGCTCCAGAGATCGTCCAGAAAAAGCGGTTTTATCAGTTTCAGGATATTCGTTTCGCTGGTGTAATGGGCACCGAGATTGCGCCGCTCGACCGGGTCCATCACGCTCTGAAACATCGAGCCAAAAATGGCGGGCGAAATCTTGCTCCAATCGACGTAACAGCAATTAAGCAATGCTTCGCGCATTTTCCGGTCAAAACTGGCTGTCGGCAAACTTTCTTCGAAAAGCTTTCCGTTGATATAAGGGAATTCGGCAAGCTGTTCGTCGAGATTTGTAAAACGCTCTTCGAGCGGCGTGTTCAATACCTGAAACAGTTCGTGCAGCTTTCCGGCGAGATCGCTGCCGTCCTCGCGTGTGCGTTCCTCGATAAAATCCTGAAACCGCCGTTTTTCAAAAATGCTCGTTTCCTCGGCAAACAGACAAAACAGGATGCGAACCAGATAAACCTCAAGCTTATGCCCCGTGTAACCGATCTCTTCGAGCCGGTCGTGCAGCTTGCCCATCAGCTCTGCCGCTTTTATATTTACCGGGTCTTGCTCCTTATAAACCTTTCGCTGATAACCGAGCAGATATGCAAAATGCTGGACGTTGTTTACAAGCTCCGAGAGTTTGAATTGGACCGTCGTGCCTTCCTCAAGATCGTAAAGCCGAAACCTTTCAAAATCGCAGACCAGTATAAATTTTGGCAGATCGCCGTCTTTCAAACCGGGAAAATAATCCTTTGCCTGTTTGTGTGCTTTTTCGAGGTCTCTGCCGCGCGATTTGAATTCGATCAAAATGTTCGATTTCCACAAAAAGTCAATAAAACCTTGCCGGCCGTCTTCGCGTTTGACGATCTGCTCGAACGTCCCGACCCGTCGGCGCGAAATGCCGAACACGTTGAAGAACGCATCCATAAAGGATTTTGCTTCGGCGTGCTCGTTAAAATCGTTTTCCCACTCTTTGGAAAACTCGACCGCCCTGCTTTTTATTTCATTCCAGCTTAATGCCATGTTGCTTCGCAGCTTACAGTTTCACAAATATAGTAAATAAGGCTGCTCATCGCAAAACGCTAGGCTGTGGAGCTTATATTCAAGAAAGGAGTTCTTTGAAAAACTTCCCTTGGTTTTTTGTGTCATGCCGTTTTGGACCTAACACTTGTCCGAGCTGACTCTTATTCGTGCATTCGTGGCCGATTTTTCTGTTTTTTGCCACGAATGCACGAATAAGAAACGTCTCAACGCATGTTCTGGAACGGCGCACTTGGTTTTTCAAAGCTCCTTATTGATTTTTTTTGAATTCATGGTTCAAGGTTTTTACAGCGTAATGAAACCGCGCGCACGACACGAATGAAACAAAAAAAGCGTTCGAATAATTTAGCTTACAAAGCGCTAGCCAGCTTTATGCGGTTTCCACTTTCTTTGGTAGCATTTAGAAAAGTGTTTCGAAAGCGCTGATTTCGAAAAGAGACAAATTTCATTTTTTCATGCGTGTAACCCTTAATGTCGTCGCGGGCCCGCAACTAGGACGATCATTTTCATTCGACCAGCATGACACGTTCATGATCGGCAGAAGCGAGGATTCGCAATTTTGCCTTCCGCATGATCGTTTCTTCTCGCGCCATCACTGCATAATTGAGATCGCACCACCGCAGGCCTTCCTGCGCGATCTCGGCTCAACGAACGGCACCTTTGTAAACGGCCTTCGCGCCGAAACCGCACATCTGAAGCACGGCGATCGGATACAGGGCGGCGAGACGGTGCTCGAGGTTTTGGTGAATGCCGATATTTCGTCGGCGTCGCCCGGCCCTGCAGTTATTTCCAGTGAAAAGTCGGAAACGTCGCTGATCACGGTCGCGTGTCTGAATTGCGGCATTCCCGCAACAGCCGAGTCGTCGCGACCGGACGCCAAGCTTTCTTTTGTTTGCGAAGATTGCCGCGATAAACTTCGCAAGAATCCGCAGCCGATTCCCGGTTATCAGATGATGCGAATGCTCGGACAGGGCGGGATGGGCAGCGTTATGCTTGCACGCAGCGTAAAGGACGGTCAGCCTGTTGCGATCAAAACGCTGCTGCCGGAGGTCGCCGTTAGTGAACAATCGCTAAAGCGGTTCATGCGCGAGATCGAGGTAGCTGCCTCACTGCGACACAGCAATATAGTCAGTTATATCGAACACGGTACGCACAATGGCATCGTTTATCTCGTAACCGAGTATATGGCCGGAATGGACGCATCGCGTTTGGCGAAACATCGCGGCGGGAAACTCAGTTACAAGGAAGTCGTCAAAATAATCGAGCAGACGCTTGCCGCATTGGAATTTGCGCATACACAGGGATTCGTGCATCGCGATATTAAGGAACAGAACATTCTGGTCGATGGAACCTTCCCGAATTATCTGGCGAAATTGACCGATTTCGGCCTATCGAAAAGCTATAAACAGACCGGCATGAGCGGCGTAACAATGGTCGGCGATGTGGCAGGCACGATCGCGTATATGCCGCCCGAACAGGTTCGCGATTTCAAGGAAGTACGACCGCCGTCCGATATTTATGCTTGCGGCATGACGGCGTACAGCCTGCTCACCGGCGCTCACGCGCTCGACATCAGCCCGAAGGCCGGAATCTCGGAAACTGTTAAAGCTATCTTTGAAAAACCGATCATCCCGATCTCAAGCCGCGAACCCGGAGTGCCGCTAAAAGTTACTGCCGTTATCGAAACGGCCCTTGCAAAACAGATCGATCTGCGCTGGCGTTCTGCCGGCGAAATGCGCGACGCTCTAATTCGTGCTGCGTCAGAGATCAGCAGATAGGTTGCCCGCATTTTCCTTGCCGTATATTTTATCCGCCGCTAAGATCATTCCTGTTAAAACCCACAGATGTCTTGGGTCTTCCAGCGAATTTGTAAGGCCCTGAACGATGAAAACAGCGAAAAATGCGATGGCAAGTCCGAATCTCATCAAAGTATTATGGCTCTTTGAAAAACTCGTCGCCGTAAGGTGACAGCAAAGAAATACAAACGCTGCGAGGCCAATTATTCCCGTCTGCGTCGCGACGCTCAGGAATGAATTATGTGCGTCGGTCAAGAGACTGAATCCGCCCTCGGAATTTTGAAACACGACCGACGCCGACGGCATTCCCGGACCGTTGCCGATCAGAAAATGATTCAGAAATGTATTGACCGCATCTGTCCAAACCATCAACCGCGATGACGGCGTTATCTCTATTCCGATAAATGGCAGCTGCAGGGAATACGCGGCGGTCGAATGCGGTTGAAGAGCGACGAATGACAGCAGCAGGGAACAAACGCAGACCACAATTCCGGAAATGAGAACGACTCTGCCGACCGTGCGATTCGCTATTCGATAATTTACCCACATTGCAATCGCGAGAACCGCGGCACCGATCCCGATCGAAACCGTGAACACGATACAGGTTAAAATCGATGCTAAACCTAGAATCCAAACCGTCGTCGGTAAGCGTCGATTTGCCGCGAAGATAAAATAAAACATCATCGTAACGATGAGATAGCTGCAAAACATACTTGCCGAGACAAACGTCGAACTCAAACGCGGAAAATTTCCGACAGGGACAGCGCCGAAATGGTAAGTCAAATCGATTAAAAGTGGATTTGCGGCATCGTAATAAAAAAGCGCAATCGTGAATAAGCCGACGACGACCGGAATAGATGCCCCGATAAGCCACACAGCGATCGTGCGTCTGAGATCACGCTCATCGCGGATCAACATGAACGTGATAACGGCGAGCCCCACGAGATATGTGGTCGATAGCGACTTGACCAAACTCTGCAATATTTGCGGCGAGAAAAATGTCGCAGCTAAAAATGCTGCGGCGTATGCACCGAGGAAAATAAATGCCCGCGTCCGTCGAAGAGGTATTGCCCCGATCAGTATCCCGAGCATCGTCAACGCAGCAACCAATGGAAAAAGCAGATCGGTCGCGGTTATTTTATTTCCAGGAAATGTTGTGACAGATGGTTTCTGAATCGCGAGCGAAGCGACCAGCAGGAGATACGATCCGAAGATCACTCGTTCGAAGGTGGAATGCGAAGGCTTCATCATCGAACTATTTTAAGATCATTATCATCGCCTCGCCTTCGAGCGTCGTTACGCCATCCTGATTTTTACAGGTTGTATCGATCGTTACGATTCCGTTGTCGTCTCTGATGCGTTTTACGGTGGCGGTCGCCGTGATCGTATCGCCGATAAAAACCGGCGAAGTAAATTTCATTTTCTGCTGCAAATAAACTATGCGTCTTTCCTGAAATTCATTTCCGAGTACCGCCGAAATGAACGCGCCGCTCAACATTCCATGTGCGATCCGACGGCCGAAGCGGGTTCCTGCCGCAAACTCTTCGTCCAAATGTATAGGATTGAAATCGCCCGAAACTTCAGCGAATGCGCGGATCAGTTCATCCGTAACTTCCCGTGATTTAGTAAATGAAAGACCGACTTTGAGTTCCATATTTTAAGCCTCAACAGGTTCGGGAAGATGTCGCTCTCGTTCTTCTGCCGATACCGCATTTATCAATCCGCCGATCAATAACGCGATGCTCGTCAAATACAGCCAAAGCATCAGGATTATCACCGCGCCCAGCGAACCGTAGGTTCGATTGTATGTGTTGAAGTATTCCAGATAAAGCCGAAAACCGCTTGTCAGACCGATGAAAAGCAAGATCGCAACGACCGAACCCGGCGTGATCCATATCCATTTTCGTTCTCTAAAATCTGGCAGAAGATTGAAAATTATCTCACATGCGAATAGCAATACAACGATCACCCCGATCCATTGGATCGAAACCAGCATCATCGGCGACGTTACTTCGAACCCGATATATGCAAGCCCGATCTGAACCATCCGCCAGCCGTAAAAGAAAAATGTGAGCACGACGGCGACGAGTATTACGACCAGAAATGTGAGAATCAAAGATTGGATTTTCAACTTTATCCAAAAGCGCGTTTCGGTGATGTTGTAAACTGCGTTCAATGCGTTTCGGACGCTATCGACGCCGGCCGATGCCGACCATAGCGTGATCAATAGACCAATGGTCAGCTTTCCGGTTGTGCTGCCGCCGGCGATCTCGTTAACCGTTGCCCGAACAAGATCGAATGCCACGCTCGGAAGTATCCGGCTGAAATAACTGAACAGCTCGATGCGAAGACTATCGGTCGAGCCGAGTATCAAACCAAAAAGACTTAATAGAAAAAACAGGAGCGGAAAAAGCGAGAAGGAAAAATAGAATGCCACCTGCGCAGCCCGATTAAAAATGTCGGTTTCGAACGACCGGTCATACAGACGGACGAAAAACCATTTCCAATCGAATTCGATAAGTGAACGCATTTTTATTCGTTCGTTTCACATTGCGGACATCGTGATTCGCGGAACACGCGACCCAATTCCGCAAGTGATCTCATACGAGATTGTATCGCACTCTGCTGCGACCGATTCCGCAGTGATCGAATTTTGTCCGTCACTGCCGATCAAAATTACTTTGTCGCCGACTTTTGTTCGAGGAATATCGGTTACGTCGATGGTTGTCCAATCCATCGAAATGCGGCCGACTATCGGGGCGAACTCGCCATTTACGATCACCTTTCCTTTGTTTGAAAGCGCCCGCGGCAACCCGTCATGATAACCGATGGGCATCGTCGCGATGATCGAATCACGTTCGGTAACGAAAGTGCGGCCGTATCCGATTGATTCGCCGGCCCGGACTTTTTTAATAAACGCGATCTCGGTCTCCAGCGACATCACCGGTTCAAGTTTTGGGCGTTCGATGCCTTTTGGGAGAACATCGTCACCGAGTCCGTAGAGAATGCCGCCGATCCGCACAAGCGTCGCACGCGAATCGCTGTGAGCGACCGCACCGGGCGAGTTCGCCATATCAAGTATGGCGGGTCGAAAACCTTTTTCATGAAACCCCGAGACCGATTCCGAAAAACGCCGCATCTGCGTATTTGTGAAATCGTCAGACAGATCGTCGGCTGCGGCAAAATGCGTCATCAATCCTTCTACGTTCAAATTCTCAAACCGCCGAAATGCTTCTGCAAACTGCGATACATCTGAAAAGGGAACTCCGACGCGGCCCATGCCGGTGTCGATCTTAATGTGCACGTTTATGGTTCGCTTCAATTCGGCCGCCGCGGAATTTAGAACTGCAGCCGCTTCGATATCGAAGATCGCAGGCGTAATGTCGTATTCGAAAAAGACAGATTCTTGTCCGGAACGAAAACTTCCAAAGCAAAGGATCGGCGTTTTGATCCCGGCGTTTCGCAGTTCGATCGCTTCTTCAATGATCGCCACGCCGAGCCATTCGACGCCTTCGGCCACCAGCCGCTTCGAGCAGTCGATCATGCTATGCCCGTATGCGTTCGCCTTTACGACCGCCATTATTTTCACACTCTGACCAATGAAGTCGCGAATTGATTTGAGATTCGACGCAAGGGCATCAAGATCGATTCGTGCTATGGTTCGGCGGGTTTCGATTGGTGTTTGCATTAAAAGCTGGTGTGTTACATGAAATAAAGACTGTAAATTTTGAAATAATTGAGTTTAACAATATGATCAAAGTGCAGCTTCAACAGTCTGACCTCAGACATCTAATCCAAATTCTAGAGCGGAATGTTGCCGTGTTTTTTTGGCGGATTGGTATCTCTTTTATTTTTCAATAATGAAAGTGCCCTAATCAGCTTTGGCCGCGTCATTTTTGGCTCGATCACTTCATCGATAAAGCCCTTTTCCGCCGCGATATATGGATTCGCGAACTTCTCATTGTACTCGTTTATTATTCGCTGGCGGTTTTCTTCGGGGTTGGTCGTATCCATCAGTTCTTTGCGGTAGAGAATTCCGACCGCACCTTCGGCGCCCATTACTGCGATCTCAGCGCTCGGATATGCAAAATTGATATCGGTGCGGATATGCTTCGACGCCATCACGCAATACGCGCCGCCATACGCCTTTCGTGTTATCACGGTGATCTTCGGAACCGTCGCTTCGGCATACGCGTAAAGCAATTTCGCACCGTGGCGAATTATGCCGAAATGCTCTTGATTTACTCCGGGCAGAAAACCCGGAACGTCTTCGAACGTTATCAAGGGAATATTGAAGCAATCGCAAAATCGCACGAATCTCGCCGCCTTAACCGACGCATCGATATCCAAGACGCCGGCGAGAAACGCGGGCTGATTAGCCACGATTCCGACCGACATGCCGCCGAGCCGTGCAAATCCGATCACGATATTCGCCGCAAAATGCTCCTGCACTTCAAAGAAATATCCGTCGTCAACAACCGAATTCACGATGTCGCGAATGTCATACGGTTGATTCGAGGATTCGGGGACAATCGAGTTTAGCTTCTCATCAGCCCGGTCGTAAGGGTCGTTGGTTTCGATAAATGGCGGGTCGTCGAGATTATTCGATGGAATGAACGAGAGCAATTCGCGGGTTATCTGCAAGGCGTGTTCATCGGAATTTGCCGCGAAATGAGCAACGCCGGATTTTGAATTATGCGTCATCGCACCGCCAAGCTCGTCCTTTGTAACCTCTTCATGCGTAACGGTTTTTATCACGTCCGGCCCGGTTATGAACATATAAGACGTGTCTTTCACCATCACGTTAAAATCCGTGATCGCGGGCGAATAGACGGCACCACCGGCACATGGCCCAAGTATGCAGCTGATCTGCGGAATAACGCCGCTCGCCAGCGTATTTCGTAAGAAAATATCAGCATAACCACCCAGCGAAACAACACCCTCTTGGATGCGAGCACCGCCGGAATCGTTCAACCCGACTACGGGCGCACCCGTTTTCATCGCAAGATCCATCACCTTGCAGATCTTTTGCGCATGTGTTTCCGAAAGCGATCCGCCGAAGACGGTGAAATCCTGCGCGAATACAAACACCTCGCGGCCGTCAACCAAACCGTGACCGGTAACGACGCCGTCGCCCGGAAATTTCTGCTCATCGAGTCCAAAATCCGTTGAGCGGTGAACAACAAATTTATCAAATTCCTCAAATGTGCCGTCATCCAAAAAAAAGTCGATCCGCTCACGGGCGGTCATCTTTCCCGAAGCCTTTTGCTTCTCAATTCGAGCTTCGCCGCCGCCCAATTCCGCGAGCTTTGAGCGCTCTTTCAGTTGTTCGAGTTTGTTTATCACGCCTGGTTCGGGTTTCATAGTAGTTTACGCTCGGTTCGAATTGCCGTTCGAGTATTACGATATTCTAACGCAAAATCGCCCGTTAGCAATTTATCGGACACGTGGGTCGCCCGTTACTTCAACATTCGTTCGTGTAATTTTGTGTAATTTAGTGGACAGTTCTTTTTCCGAGAATAGAAGAATCCACAAAATTACACTAAAAGATACAAATTCGGAAGCAAAATTACGACACTTCAAGTAGATATGAAGATCGCCAGTCGCGACAATGAAAAACTGAAATTCGCCCGCCGCGTCCGCGACGGCAAGGAAAGCGGGTTCATTTTTATAGAAGGAAAACGCCTCTGCCTCGAAGCCGTCCAATCGGGCATTCCGATTGAAATTATCTTTGCGACCGAGCATTTCCGTGAATCGGCCGATGAACATCTTCACGACTCCGCAAATTTGTTCGAAATCACCGAACCGTTGTTGGACTCGATAGCCGATACGCAAACGCCGCAGGGAATAGTGATTATTGCCCGCCGCCCAGCTGACGCTTCGATTGATGAATTTTTTACCACGAGCGATGTTGGTTTGCCGCTTTGGATCTATCTTTACAAGGTCAGTAACCCTTCAAATCTCGGTGCGGTCATTCGAACTGCCGAAGCCGCCGGCATTCGCGGCGTGATCGTTTCCGAAGGCTCCGCAGATCCATTTTCGCCAAAATCGGTGCGGGCTTCGATGGGTTCGTTATTTCGAATGCCGATCATTTCTGGGGTGCCGACGACCGACCTTATCAACGTGGCAATGGAAAAGGGAATTAGAACTGCCGCGGTCGGTGCTGACGGAAAATCGAATTACCTTGAAGTAGATTGGAACGTGCCGACAATATTGATTTTCGGTTCAGAGGCCACGGGCGTTCCCGCAGATGCGAAACGTGTCGCAGACGAATCGATTATGATCCCAATGAATTCTTCGGTTGAAAGCCTTAATCTAGCGGTTTCCTGCGGGATTATTTTATTCGAGGCCGTTCGCAAAATACGATCTAGCGAATCGGGATAGCGGCGTTCGAATTTGTCGGCGGTTGTGAATTCACGATAGCTTTGTTGAAATTTTCACTTGCCTGCTGACTATCGATTACCGCAAGTGCCAATGAAATATCGGCTTGGAGCGATTTTCGGTCGGACTCATCTACATCGGATAACTTTGCTAGAGCATCGGCGAACTGTCTCCGAGCTTCATTTGGTTTACCAGTCAAAAGCATTGCACGACCAAGAAAATAGTGGTCAACCGCATCGCGTGGAGTAATGTTCGACGTTTTCGTCTGGTAGGCTTCCGGGTCCTTGTCCACTGTTCTTCGGGTTTCTTCGAACGATGTCAATGGGATATTCTGTGTCTTCATCGTCTCGATCTGAGGGACGGGTTCGGGTTCGCTCGAACCGGCCAGACCAAGCATATACGTTGCCCCGACGGCGATAATTCCGCCGAGAACCAGCAAACCGAGCGAGAACATTATCCTCCCAAAGCTGCTTTCTTTCTGTGCCTGAACCACATTCGGCACTCGGTTTTGGCTGCCGAATATCATAACTTCCGGTTCAGGTTCAGCCCGCTGCGCGGGGACAACTACGCTTGAGGATGTGTATGCGCTTAAATCTAGAGGCTGAGAATCCGGTAGCGTTGTTTCTTCAGGTTCGGTAAGCAGGAATTGTTCGTCCGTGTAGGCTTCCGGAATCGGTTCAACTATCGCCGGCAGTTCTTCGACTATTTGAGGCGGCTCTTCAACGATTGAAGGCAATTCTTCCTCGATCTGCGGCGGCTCTTCATTAAGTTTCGATTCAATTTCTGCACTATCTTCGAGTTGTGGTTCAACCGTCTCTTCTAATAAATCTGCTTCCGGCTCTCTTTCGCCGAATTCGATCTCGCCGAAATCATCATCTGCGGTAATTTCGATCGTATCGCCGGCTGCCGCCGCATAGGCGGAACGCGCGGATGCGACCGTTTCTTCGTCCAACACCGGTATAGTCGAATATAGGTCATCGGATTCTTTCGCGGCTTCGGCAAAAGTTCGAACAATTACCGCGGTAAGGTTATCTTCGGCTCCGCGGCTGTAACACACTTCTTTCAAATGTTCGCAGATAAGCTGCGGCTGGGCACCGCTTGCAAAGATCGCTTTTAGTTCTTCATCCGGAATGTGCCGCGTAATGCCGTCCGAACAGAGCATAAACGTGGTGTTCGGTTCGATCATTATTGTCTTAAAGTCGATTTCTACAGTGCTTTCTGCCCCCAACGCGCGGCTGATCACGTTGCGGCTCGGGTGAACGGCGGCTTCTTCCTGCGTCATTCGACCTGCGCGGACTTCTTCTTCGACCACAGAATGATCGTCTGTCTCCCGGAAAAACGCTCCGTCAGGCGTAAAGCGATAAATCCGCGAATCGCCGACATGTGCAAGCGTGGCTATATTCTCCTTTAAGTGAAGTGCGACAATTGTTGTCGCCATTGTGGATAGCTGCGGCACATCGGCCGCCATTTGATGGATCGAGCGGTTAGCGTGTTCGATCGCGATACGAAAAAGTTCTTCAGCATCCACCGTTTCGGTTTGATTGGAAACGGCTTCGGTCAGGAGTTCCATCGCCATTTGCGATGCAAAATCGCCGGCCTGCGCTCCGCCGACGCCGTCAGCTACTGCAAAAACACCAAACTGCGGCAGTTCCGCAAACGAATCTTCATTCTGCGGCCGCTTTTCGCTAAGGCCGCGGTCGCTGATCGAAGCTGAGATGAGTTCGTTCGTGTCTTCCATTTACATGCTCCGTTCAAATAGAAATTGA
Source organism: Pyrinomonadaceae bacterium (assembly GCA_050748285.1). GTDB lineage: Bacteria > Acidobacteriota > Blastocatellia > Pyrinomonadales > Pyrinomonadaceae > OLB17. The sequence continues at coordinate 1,506 of JBOGOW010000031.1, read as the reverse complement.
TTTGCTCTATAAGCAATAACTGCAACAATAGCACATTTCAAGTTAAGGCAATGTATTAACATCATTTGCTTCGCGATCTTTCGCATTTCGATGCGATATTGCCATCAGCATCCCAAGCATAAAAAAGCTGGTGATCAGCGAAAATCCGCCGTGGCTGACGAACGGCAGCGTTATTCCGGTCATGGGCAAAGCACGCGTGATTCCGCCTATATTAACCAATGCCTGAAAACCGATAAATCCGACCAGTCCAATTGCGCACAATTTGCTGAACATATCGCGTGCATCGAGCGCCGTTCGCACGCCTGCGCTTACAAATACAATGAGCGCAAAGGTTAGCAATAAACCGCCAAAAAGTCCAAGTTCTTCGCCCAAAGCGGCGAAAATATAATCGGAATCTGCGACCGGAATCAGCTCGGGATAACCTAAACCAAGCCCGCGTCCGGTCGTTCCGCCCGAAGCAAGCCCGAACGTCGCTTGCGCAGGTTGAAATGCAAGAACATCGAACCACGCATCTATATTTATTGTACGCTCAAGACTCGGATCTTGAGCGATCAGCTCAGGCAAATTCGGGTCTTTTTTTACAAGTTTGTCGTAATAATCGTCATAGTCGGATTTCCACCAGGCAGTGTCCGGCGAGGGCGGATTAAACCCGTCCAGCCATAAATGAAATCGCTGCTGGATGCGGTTCGGCAGAACGGTTTTCACAGGCTTTGCAAGCGTCGGCAAAAGCGGTATCTGTTCTTGAGTCTTCGTGGGCAATGCACCGACGACGAGAATGCCGACAATCAAAAACACGCTTCCGACCAAGACGAAACGCTGCGAAAATCTGCGAACCGCAATCAGATAAAGCGTGGCATAAACCGCGCTGAATACCATCATTTGACCAAAGTCATTTAGCACAAAAAAAGGCACGAACGGCAGCATCGCCATAAAGACCAGCGGCACCACATCGCGTGCACGCGGCAGGCCCCAATGCGTTCGCGCGAGATTCTTATAAAGGATCGAGAGCACTGCCGCAAAGCCGATCAGAAAGGGAATTTTCGAAGGTTCCCACGGCGTCATATTGCCGATGGATTTTCCGGCGCGCGAAGTTATCGCCGCCAAAAAGAGCGGCCCTAAAGTCAGCAATACGATCAGGAATCCATTTCGCTGCAGCAGGTCGAGAACACGGTCGTTTCGGAGAAGAAGAAACGCGGCAATCAATCCGAAAATTCCAAGTATCGGGTTGATCGTTTTCCCGGAAAACAGCACTGCCCACATTGTATCTTCCGACGGCCGCGGCGTTTCCGTCGAGAGATCGACCGGCGAAGGCGGCGTGGCGGGCAGGCCCATCATCTGCTTCTTTTCGGCAGAGTAATTTTCCTGTATGTAATGAAGCTGCAGAGTCTTTATCTTTTCCTGTCGAGCCTCGGCCTTGTCCTTTCGCGAAATATATTCGGGGTCACTGAAAAGTCGATACTGCACCGTCAGCCCGATCGAAAAAAGCAAAATGCACGAGGTATAAAG
>JBOGOW010000030.1:0-16983 GCA_050748285.1 Pyrinomonadaceae bacterium | reverse complement strand
CCGCGAAACAAGCCCAAAAAAGACAATTTTGCGGTTACACGAGCTGCGACCGGCGTGATGGAATCACGCGACAGCGATTCCATCGTGATCGCACTCGAAAACGGCGAAGAACTAAAACTTGATATATCGTCAAAAACCCGCTTCGTCGGCGATCCGCAGATCGGTCAACGCGTTCGTGTTACATATCAAACAAAAGATCGGCGAGCCACAGTTGTTCGAAAATTGTAGCGCTAAGCCGTGTGGCGTCACATATTCAATTCCAGATTGATCACCGGCGGTTCGATTGGCGGTAATAGTTTTTGCGGATTTTCGTTGATAAAAATCGCGGCTTTTTCCGCTTCCAAGGGTCTCGAGAAAAAATAGCCTTGTCCGTATCCGCAATTCAAATTATTTAGCTGATCGAGCTGCTCGGCGGTTTCGATGCCTTCGGCAACAATATTCAATTTCAGGTTTTGCGCGAGCCTGATGATGGTCCGGACGATCTCGCTGTTTTCCTCGCTTTCCGTCATTCTCGAGACAAAGGATCGATCTATTTTTAAATTGTTGACCGGCAGTCGGTGAAGATAGCTCAGGCTCGAATAACCTGTCCCGAAATCGTCGAGGCTGAGCCCGACGCCGAGCTGACGCAGACTGTCCAGCATTGCCTCCGACTTTTCGCTGTTTTCCATCAGGTAGCTTTCGGTGATTTCGAGTTTCAGACAGCGCGGCGCAAGCCCGGTCATATTGAGCGTCTCCGAGACCTGTTCGGCAAGGTCGTGTTGCAAAAATTGTTTGGCGGAAAGATTTACGCTTATGTCAAGCGACTGCGCTCGCGGATAAGCATCCTGCCACTCGCGCAGCTGTCGGCAGCTTTCAGTGAGTATCCAACGACCAAGCGGCAGAATTAAGCCGCTTTCCTCGGCAAAGGGAATAAAATCGTCGGGCGGAATCATTCCCCGTTCCGGGTGCCGCCACCTGACCAGAGCTTCAAAGCCCGTCAAATCGTTTGTCGCAAGATCGATAATGGGTTGATAGTGCATTTCAAACTCGCCGCGTTCGAGAGCCTGCCTCATTTCTGTTTCAAGCAGCAGATGGCTTGTTGCCTGTTCAAGAAGAGCCTGGTCGAAAATCTGATATCGAGCCTTGCCCATTGCCTTGGCCCGATACATTGCGATGTCTGCGTCGCGGAGCATGTCTTCGGCGCATTTATGGCCGGTTGTGCTGAGAGCGATGCCGATGCTGGCGGTGATGAAAACTTCGTTTCCGTTTAACTCAAAAGGATTTTTCAAGTCTGCCAGAATGCGTTCGGCGACTTCAATAGCATCATCGGCGTCAAGCATTTCGCTGAGGAGAATGACAAATTCATCGCCGCCTAGACGTGCCGCCAGATCGCCTGTGCGTGTCGAAGTTTCGATGCGGCAGGCGATTTGTTTGAGCAGCTCGTCGCCCTCGGCATGGCCGAGCGAATCGTTTATTATCTTGAAACGGTCGAAATCAAGAAACAGCACGGCGTAATAATTACTGTGCCGGCTTCGGCAGCGTTCGATGGTCATACTCAGGTGATCCATAAAACGCGCACGGTTGGCGAGCCCGGTCAGTCCGTCATGAAAAGCGTCATGAAACAATTGTTCCTCGACGCGCTTGCGTTCGGAGATGTCCATAAACATTCCAAGCGTGCCCGTAACTATGCCTTTTTCGTTGACTACGGGCGCGCCGCTGACCAAAACCGACAACATTTCACCGGACTTTCTCTTAATGCGGGCTTCATACTGTCCGGAAACGCCTTTTTGCCTTTGCTCGTTCTCTTTTTTGACAATTCTTCGCCCTTCGTCGTCGAAGAATACATCCAATGTAACTTTGCCGAGCAATTCTTCACGCGTATAGCCTGTCATTTCACACAGGCGGTCGTTGACGAATTCTATTACCTCGTCGGTATCAACCTGTGTCAGACCCTCGTTCATGCTTTCAAACAAGGTCCGCAGTTTGTATTCGCTCTGATGTAGTGCGGCGTTGGTCCGCCGTCGCTCGGTAATGTCCTGGACGGTTCCGAGCAGTTTTATCGGCATATTCGTTCGTTTATCAAAGATCAGCTCTGCCTGTCCGTGCAGGATGCGCTCGCTTTTATCCGGCAAAACAGCTCGGTGCTCGATATTAAAAACCTTTCTTTGCTCGACTGCTTCGGCCAAAACCTGAGCGACGTGTTTCCGGTCGTCCGGGTGAACCGAATTATAAAAAAGCTCGTTTGTTACCTCAACCTGCCCTGGCTCATAACCGAATATGCGATAGGTTTCGTCCGACCACCGCACTTCGTTTTTATTCAGGTCCTCCAGATTCGCAAGATCCAATTCCCAGCTTCCCAGATGGGTTATTCGTTGGGCGGCGGCAAGAATTGCCTCGCTCTCCCGCAATGTATCTTCCGCCCGCTTGCGCTCGATTGCCATGGCAATTTGGTCGCCGGCGGAAGACAAAAGCTCGATGTCACGCTCGGTGTAAGCACTTTCATCTTCGTAATGCTGCACGACAAGCACGCCGATAATCTCGGTCGGCGTTCTGAGCGGAATGCCAAGCCAAATTGCCGACGGCGTTCCGACCATTTCGATTTCACCCTGTTCGCACAATTCGGTTACTGCCTTGTCGGTCAAAAGCGTCGGAAGCCCGCGGCGAAAAGCATACGCTGTCAGACCCTTGCCAAGTTTTTGCGGCGGCGCGGCCGCATCGAATTTGTCCTCGCAAAACGGAACGTGGAGAAGATCGGTTTGTTTATCATAGAGCGCCACGTAAAAGTTTTCGGCATAGATCGCCTGGCCGACCGATTGCTGAACAAGAGCAAGCAGCTCTTCGAGGTTGGAGGTCGTCGCAAGGCCTTGAATTATTTCGTGGATGACCCGCGATTCAATTTCCGCCCGTTTACGCGTCGTAACATCGGTAACTAAAGTCAGCCTGGCAGGTCTGCCTCCAAACATTATGGGATGAGCGGCAATTTCGACTTCGATGATCGTACCGTCCTTTTTTCTATGCCGAGTGGAATGGAGCGTTTTTCCTTGACTTGCGGCGGTGACGTCTATTTGACTGAGCAGAAACGGAACTTCGTCCGGCGGACGAAGATCTTTAAGCGTCATCTCGAGAAACTCTTCGCGTGAATAACCGTAATGGTTAGTTGACTCGTCGTTGGCTGCCAGAATTTGCAGAGTTTCCAGATCAAAAACAAAGATCGGATTCGGATTGCTGTCAAACAGCATCCGATAGTGTGATTCGCTTTCCTGCAAGCTCCGTTCCGTCTGCTTACGCACGGTGATGTCGCGGATGACCGCCGTAAAAAACCTTTTATCGCCGCTCTTGATCTCGCCGAAGGTAACCTCTATCGGCACCTCATGGCCGTCTTTGTGAAGCGCCGGCAGCTCGACGCCCTGCCACGGAATGTTTCTTTTGCCGGTTTCTTTATAACGCTTCATTCCGGCGGCGTGAGCGCCGCGCATATGCTCCGGCATCAGCATAAACAGCTTCTCGCCGAGCATTTCGTCAACCGTGTAGCCAAAGATCTTTCCCGCCGCCGGATTGACGAAAAGAATCGTATGCTCATGGTCGATGGTGATAATCGCGTCAGAAGCGGATTCGGTTACGATGCGGTAGCGCGCCTCCGATTCACTCAAAGTTTCTTCGATTCCCGCCGACTCCCCACTTTTAACTGACAGAGTTTTATAAGTTTTGTGCAGAACGAAATTCCTCACCTGGCTCACTGCCAGAAAAAAGCCGAGCATCGTGATTATCACCGCCGCAAACCAAACGGAGTCGAGATGAACGACCGACAATTGACCCTCGTCACCGGCGGTACTATGCCAAATAGACCATAGGACCACAGCCGTAAGTAATACGGCGATGTTTGAAAGCAAGACCGGGAAATGGCTCTTAAAGGTCTGCGGGAAAAGTGGTTTCATAGCGGCTTGGAAATTGGCGGAAAACTTATTGCCGCATTCATTCCTAAAGAATTTAAAAAATCTTATTACTGATCGGTTGGAAAAAATGAATTTTTTTGCTGCGGTGGGCGGTTTCTTAATGCAGTGAAAGTTTCGGGTGGATCGTAGAAGCCAAGCTCTTGTTGAGACCCAACCCTCCAATTTCTACTTTAATTGATTAAATCATTGTCGTAAAGCATTATTTTATGCAGGCATTTACGTAAAACTGGATTACGCATCAGGGGAAACCCGATCCGAAATAACGCAAGCACGCTGATATTTTCGATTTTGTAAATCCGCTAGGAGATCAATTGAGCGATTCTGTTTCAACGGCAGGATAAGCTTTTCAAACATTTCATCGAACCGGATTGCGCTTCATAGAAATTGGCAGCAGGATTTTTCTCCGTTAGTCGAATTTGGGGAAAGTTCAGCCATCCGTCGATATTTATTCTGACTAAAAAAAACGGTTGCGGTCATCGCAATGCTGAGTATTGATTTGATCTTGTACATAATAATTCGCTCCAAAAAGTAGTATGATTTACTCGATAGACGTTTAGGCCGACGAGTTTCAGGCACTTAAATCCCTGATGAGCGAAAAGCTATTCCCAAAAAAGTTTGCGGAATAATCCACAGGCGTTGCGGAATCTCTATTACTGAATCTATTTTTTTATGCAGACGAATACCGAGCTCAAAACGATCCATGCCCGACGACTCGACCGGCATTCTCTTCTGCAGGGACTTGCGGATGAACTGCTTAAGGGCATCGACGCGATCGCTCAAATCGACGATGAAACCTTTCGAAGGTCTGCAAATGGAACAGGCAGCGTCGGCGAGCAGTTTCGTCATAATCTGGATGTTTTGAACTGTCTTTTGAACGGCCTCAAACTCGGGCGAATAGATTACGCAAAACGGGAACGAAATCCGCGAATCGAGATCGACCGGGAGTTTGCTGCGAATAAATTTCGAGAGGTTATTGAAAGATTGCGCGATTCGTCTGAGAAGGAACTGCCTAGAATTATCATGGTTCGTTCTGAGACTGATCCGTCGATCTGGCTGCCGTCCAGCGTTGCACGCGAGGTCGAATTCGTTCACAGCCACACCGTTCATCACCACGCATTGATCTCGGAAAAACTTGCCGGGTTTGGTATGAATTCAATTGAGAATTTCGGCGTGGCAAGTTCGACGCTTGAGTTTTGGAAAAGTGAGAAGATAGCCGCGAAGCCGGCTTAATACTAAATAAAAAAAGGAGTCAGCTATGTCAACCACAATGATTGTGATCAGTTGGATATGCCGCATTGCGGTCGCGCTTATTTTGCTTCAAACTTTGTTTTTTAAGTTTACGGGAGCCGAGGAACCTAAATATATTTTTACGACTCTCATGGGTGCGGAAAACGAGGCGATCGGGCGTATCGGCTCAGGAGTGGTCGAATTGATAGCGTCGATTTTATTGCTAATTCCGAGCACCGCAGCGGTTGGCGCCGTGATAGCTGCGGGCGTCGTTTCCGGGGCAATTTTGAGCCATCTGACAAAGCTTGGCATCGAGGTCAAAGGCGACGGCGGGCTGCTCTTCGGTTTGGCAATAACCGTTCTTGTGCTGAGCATGGCCGTGGTTGTAATACATCGCCGCGATCTTCCATTGATCGGACAGTCGTTCTAGAATTTTGTCAATGGTCGATCCAAAGCAGCAAAAAAAAATTACTACGAAGAAACGTCTAAAGATCATTTTGGGCGTTTATCTTTTTCTGCTGTTGGTTTCCGGCATTTTTCGTTTCTTTTCCGCAGACGATCCATTTCCATCCGACAAGAAACAAGTAACCGTAGCTGAGGTTGACGGCGATAAATATGCAGTTCGGCAGATTCGAATCGCGTACCGTGAATTTTTGCCCCAGATGGAACCGGGCGCGACGCCGATTTTTTTGCTCCATGGAAGCCCCGGTGAGGGCGGCACGATGCAGGGTTTGGCTGAAAAACTCTCGGTCGAACGACGCGTGATTTGCCCCGATCTGCCCGGTTTTGGCAATTCGACAAAGTACATTTCCGATTATTCATTCCGCGCTCATGCCCGTTACGTCCTCGAACTCGCGGAACGGCTTGGCATTGAGCGTTTCGACGTGCTCGGTTTCAGCATGGGCAGCGGCGTTGCTCTGAACATGTACGAAATTGCGCCCGAGAAAGTGCGTTCGATCGAAATTGTCTCCGGGATCGGCGTCCAGGAATACGAACTTCTCGGCGATTACAACCTGAACCATCTGCTTCACGGAGCGCAGCTTGCCGGCTTTTACATTCTGCGTGAAGCGACACCGCATTTTGGAGCGATAGGCGAAATGCCGATAACCTATGCGCGAAATTTTTACGATTCGGATCAACGAAATCTGCGCGGCATTCTGCAGAAGATCAATATTCCGGTATTGATCGTTCACGGACGGCAAGACCCGCTTGTTCCCGTTGACACCGCGCGCGAACACGCTCGGCTAGTACCGCAAAGCGAATATTTTGAATTGCCGGACGAAGATCACTTCACGACGTTCATGCACCCGGAACGACTTTCGCCGATGATCGAAGCCTTTCTTGCAACGGTCGAAAACGGGACAGCGAAACGGCGAGCATCGGCGGAATTTGCCCGATTGAAGGAAGCCGAAAAACCCTTTGTACTTAAAATTTCCGAGGCGCAAGGCGTAACCGCATTCGTCTATTTTCTGATAATTTCGCTTTCAACTCTTGTCAGCGAAGACCTGGCGGCGATCGCCTCCGGCGTTCTCGCGGCAAATGGCAGAATCAGCTTAACCTTGGCAATAACTGCGAGTTTCTTCGGAATATACGTCGGTGATCTGCTGCTTTTTATGGTCGGAAAATGGTTCGGCAAAAATGCTCTGCGGGGTATTCCGATTCGCTGGTTTGTGAGCGAAACTTCTGCAAAAATTGCGGGAGAATGGTTCGAAAAGCGCGGCACGCATGCCGTGCTTCTCAGTCGTTTTACTCCCAGTTTGCGGCTGCCGACATATTTGTCCGCCGGCATATTCGGAATGAGTTTCTTGAAATTCGTAGTCGTCAGCGGCATCGCCGTCGCAATTTGGACGCCGATTCTTGTCGTTCTTGCATATTGGCTCGGCGCCGAAACGCTCACGCGGGTTTTTTCGGAAAGCCAAAGCACGATCTGGAAAATAATCCTAACTCTTTTCGCATTCTATTTCCTGATAAAACTGATGGTTAAACTTTCAACCTGGAAAGGCCGGAGACTCTTTGTTGGAAAGCTAAAGCGAATAATCAATTGGGAATTCTGGCCGTTGCAGATCTTTTATTTTCCGGTTGTAGTTTACTGTCTGCTTTTGGCAATAAAACATCGCAGCCTGACGGTTTTTACCGCCGCAAATCCGGGTATCGCCAGCGGTGGATTCATTGGCGAATCAAAGAACGAGATCTATAAAATGATCCGCACTTCGCAAGTTGCCTTACCTTTCATGGTTCGTCATATACTGCTCGGAAATCATACAAGCAGGGAACAAAAAATCGAGCTCGCACAAAAATTCATCGTTCAGAATGATGTTAATTTTCCCGTTATTCTCAAGCCTGACGCCGGCGAACGCGGTAAAGGCGTTACTCTTATTCGCTCCGAACCCGAGCTGATAAAGTTTCTCCAACGCTCCGAAACCGACCTGATCCTTCAGGAATATTGCAGCGGCGATGAGGCGAGCATTTTTTTTAGTCGTTTTCCAGGCCGGGAGAAGGGCAGTATTTTTTCCATCACTGAAAAACTATTCCCGACGGTTACGGGCGACGGTAAATCGAATCTCGAAGAATTGATTCTAAATGACGACCGCGCTGTTTGCCTGGCCGAAAAATATTTCGAGCAAAACGCCGACCGTCTGGGTTTTATTCCGGCAAAAGACGATGAGGTAAAGATAATCGACATCGGAACGCATTCACGCGGCGCAATTTTTCTTGACGGCGAATGGATGAAAACCGAAGCTCTGGAACTAAAGATCGACGAGATTTGTCGCGGCATCGATGGCTTCTTCTTTGGCCGATTCGATATCCGCACACCGTCTTTCGATGAACTGATGCAGGGTCGGAATTTCAAGCTCATAGAATTGAATGGCGTAACGAGCGAATCGACGAATATTTACGATCCGAAATATTCTCTGATCGACGCGTATCGAATTTTGTTTCGTCAATGGAGGATCGCGTTTGAGATCGGAGCCGAGAACCGTAAACTCGGTGAGAAAACAACCGGCATCTATTCATTATTCAAACTTTTGTCCGGCATGCCGTCAAAAGAAAAGGACGTTTATGCCAAAACCGATGACGGCGCTCTGACCGCCGACCACTGACCAATGCCAGAATGTGCGTAATTTTCTTTGCCTTCAAACAACATCCTCAGCATCCGCTGATCTTTATCGCCAACCGCGATGAGTTTTACGAGCGGGCAACCGCGGCATCGGCTTTTTGGGAAGATCACCCTGAAGTATTTGCAGGACGCGATCTCGTAGGCGGCGGAACGTGGTTGGGCGTAACGCGCCGCGGTCGTTTTGCAGCGGTTACGAATTACCGCGACCCGAGCGCTCCCAAAGGCGTCCGTTCACGCGGTGCCCTAGTCGCCGATTTTCTTAAGGCCGAAACGTCGGCTAAAAATTATCTCGAACAGGTGCAATACGACGCGGAAGAATACTCAGGTTTTAATCTGCTCGTCGGCGAGATCGGCGAAACGAGCGGGCTCTTTTATTATGCAAATCGCGGAGCGGCACCGCGGGAACTAGCTCCGGGAATTTACGGCCTGAGCAATCATCTTCTCGACACGCCGTGGCCCAAGGTCGTAAACGGCAAAGCAGCTTTCACAAGACTAATCGACAGCGGGGATATTTCCGACGAACGTTTCTTCGAGCTTCTATCAGACAAAACGCTTGCCGATGACAATGAATTGCCATCGACCGGCGTTTCTTACGAGGCCGAAAAAGCGATCTCCGCTATCTTTATCGAGACGCCCGGCTACGGCACGCGGTGTTCGACCGTCGTAAAATTTGACGAGAATTTTGAATGGAGTTTTAACGAAAAGGTCTTCGTATGAAAGCTCGAATTACGCAAAAAGGCGGCGATATTTTTCGTTCATCTGCGTTGCGTCGAAGACTACAAAAAAATCGATCGTGCCGAATGAGCGGTCGATCATCGGCGGCCCGCAGACCTTTGCACCGATTCGCAGATACATATTGAAAAGCGTCGGCAGCTCGACCACAGGCGCCTTCGACGCTTCGCTTGTGTCGATGCCGTTCGCAAGCGGTGTTACACAAAACTCATTGTGGAAATGCCCTTCCCGCACCAGCTTGTGATAGGCTGCCGTGCCCATTCGCTCATCCTGCGTAAAAATCGAGCAGCATCCGAAAAAGTAACGCTTGCCGCTGCGTGCTCCAAAATCCAGCAACCCTTTCCACAGCTTGAAAAGCACCTTCGTATTTCGATGCTCTCGCAAAACGCAGGCACGCCCGATCTCGACTCCATTCGTCAAAATTTCGCGCGGCAAGGTGCGAACCGAAAATTCGCTCGACGAATAAAATCCGTTCGCATCGCCCACCGTTTCGATAGTATTGAGCCGATATGTGCCCACGGTTTGACCCGAAACCTGATCGACCACAATAAGATGCCGACACCGAAAATCGTACGCGTCAAATTCCATTCGCGGGCCATCTTTGGTTTCTACGCCGCCGCCAAGTTCGATGTTGAAAACCTCATGCCGCAGCCTCAAAGCCGACGCTATTTCTTCGGATGACCGAGCCATGCGCACCTGATACCTGTCCACGCGCCCGAGATCGGTTGAAACGGCGGGCATCCTGAATTTAACCGCAGTGTTCATAATTTTTTGTCCACCTCCAATTCGCAGGATATGCAGACAGCCTAAACAAAAAGTTACGATGACGTAAAACTTGTGTGAAGTGAGACCTTCGAACGATACATTCTCATCTTCTGCATCATTATTCCGTTTGGAGCCGATTCGTTTGGTTGATCATAACATAGCGAAATAGGCAGCTTGTAATTTCCGGAAATTTTTCTTATAGTTCATCGAACGAACAATTTCTGATTCCTGATTTCACTTGTCGTCCGGCCACAATGCCGGTGGTTAAGTTTTGCAGTGACATTATTTATCAGGTTTCCCGCGCACGTACATTATGAACATGAACCGTGCAGTAACAATGCTTTTCGCGATGAATATCGCCGACGCGCTGCTTACGATAGTGTGGGTTCAGTCGGGCGTTGCCGCCGAATCGAATCCGTTTATGGATCGGATCCTGAGCGCCGGTGTAATGCCGTTTTTAATATTTAAGATAGGGATCGGCATTTTCGCCGCGTGCGTATTGCTTTACGGCTCTAATTTTCGCCTGGCGCGTTACGGCGTAGCGGCAGCGCTTGGGCTTTATTTCATGACAATGGGCGTGCATCTCATAACCGGACTCACGGCATACGGCTTCCTCATTTATTAGAGTGCTTTGAAAAACCTTTTTGTTTGGCTCCAACCATGCGAATGGTTTAGTTCTTATTCGTGCATTCGTGGCTATTTTTTTGCTACGAATTCACGAATAAAGAGATTAATTTAATGTCTGTCACACAATTCCAATAGTTTTTCAAAGGCCCCTATTACCTAATCGCTGCGTCGTCGCCGTCGGCGCTTAGTTTCACGACCGCCGCCGAAATACGCAAGTATCAAGAAGACCAGATGCGCGGCAAACCAGACATTGTTATAGCCCATATTCTGATAAATATAGATCAGGATAAGAACGCGGGGCATAAAGACGCCGAGCAATATGTCCGCCCATTGCGGCACCGCGTTTGCCGGAAATTGATCCTGAAACAGGTAAACCAGCATCGTTATCCGCGGGAAAAACAACGAAAATAAAAGAAAATAAAAATCCATAACTAGACTCCACCTGCTTTCTAATATTATATGCCATTTTTGAAAGTTCGAATATGTTGTAATATTCTGACTTGATTCAGGTCAAAAAAGTATGAAGATCCTATTTGCCGTCATCAGCGTTGCCATCATGTTCTATGCGTGTGAATCTGGGGCGAACGCGCCGCAGAATGCAGCGAACACGGGCGAAAATAGCGTTAATTCCGATCCGAAACGCGCGTCTGCGGTGTCGCAGGAAACCGAAACTACGTCAATCACGCCTACAGCCGGCCCAAAAAATGTCCGCGATTTTTTTATGCTGCTGCCTGAGAAATATTTCACTTTCGAAAGTTGCGAACGCGATAAGGACAAAGACTGCAAACGGGCGCGTGAGGAATATCTAAAGAATTTCGGCGAGGTTGTCGATGTCGCAAACGGCTATATCAAAGGCGGCTGTGATGGTGCGCAAAACTGCATCGAAATGGCGATATTCAAGCGGCCCGACGGGACGTATCTTGTAGGCATTGCGACCTTCGGCGAGGCGTTGAACGATCATTTTTTCCTCGATTACAAGGACAATATCTGGACCGATATTTCAACGAAGGTTGTGCCGGAATTCAGCAGGAAAAATATGTATGAGCTGCCGAGACATGGCACCACGGTTAAGGTTTTCGAAAAAAAAATAATCGAAGAAGGACCTGATTTCGAAGTAAGCGGTCGCGGTAAAAAGCTTTACGATCTGGAATGGAAAGATGGCAAGTTCAGCACCAAACGCTAGGCAAACGCAGTCATTTGCTTGACTTACGGTTTGCACAACGTGCAAAATCGGTGCAGTATTTATTCACGATAATTCGTTTTTAGCTCGGAGGTTGCGTCCCGAAATGGCAGCAAATTTGGTTCAGATAACTCGACGCGGTTTTGGCGAGACAATGCGGCGCGACGGTTGGTGGGTTCAATCGCTGCTAACCTTTCTCGGGTTTTCCGCGTTCATCGTTTATTCGACCTGGGCCGCATTTCAGGGTGAGCACTATACCTTCGGCCCGTATCTTTCGCCGATGTATTCACCGGAAATTTTCGGTGCGTCGCCTCACTCTATTTTCGGGCCGATGCCGAGCTGGATACCGTCGTGGCTGCCGATCACGCCTGCGTTTCTGATACTTTGGGCGCCCGGCGGATTTCGTTTCACCTGTTATTACTATCGCGGTGCTTATTACAAAGCATTCTGGGCCGACCCGCCGGGCTGTGCCGTCGGCGAGCCGCGTACGGGCTATCGCGGCGAAAATTGGTTTCCGCTGATCCTGCAAAATGTACATCGATATTTTATGTATATCGCGCTGGTCTTTATCGTGATCCTTGCATACGACGCATTTCACGCGATGTTTTTCGCTGACGGCTGGGGAATCGGCGTGGGCACGCTTGTTTTGACGGTCAACGTAATTTTGCTTGGCGGTTATACGCTCGGCTGCCACAGTCTGCGGCATCTGATCGGTGGTGCCCGCGACGTTCTTTCCGGCAGGCCGATCCAAAAGAAAGCCTACGACTGCGTCAGCAGCCTAAACAAACGCCATATGATGTTCGCCTGGTTCTCGCTGTTCTGGGTCGGGTTTACCGACTTTTATGTGCGGATGTGCTCGATGGGAGTATTTACAGATTATCGAATTTTTTGACGGAGCGCGGACACTCTTGTCCGCACCGATGCTTGCATCGGAAAAAGTTCGTGCTTCGACGGAGCGCGGACACTCTTGTCCGCACCGATGCTTGCATCGGAAAAAGTTCGTGCTTCGACGGAGCGCGGACACTCTTGTCCGCACCGATGCTTGCATCGGAAAAAGTTCGTGCTTTGCACTCATGGGGACAAGAGTGTCCCCGCTCCGTTGTCCGAAGATTTTTCGTGCTTTGCACTCATGGGGACAAGAGTGTCCCCGCTCCAACTGAATGACTGATTACACAACATTTGAACACGACGTTTTGGTTATCGGTGCCGGTGGCGCCGGGCTTCGCGCGGCGATTGAGGCTTCGGCGGCGGGCGTGAGCGTTGGTCTCGTCTGCAAATCGCTGCTTGGCAAGGCGCATACGGTTATGGCCGAGGGCGGAATGGCGGCGGCGCTTGCGAACGTCGATGACCGCGATAATTGGAAGGTGCATTTTTCCGACACGATGCGCGGCGGGCAATATGTAAACAATTGGCGAATGGCCGAGCTGCACGCAAAAGAAGCTCCCGACCGCGTAAGAGAACTAGAGGCGTGGGGCGCGGTCTTCGATAGAACAAAAGATGGCAAGATTCTCCAGCGAAATTTCGGCGGGCACCGCTATCCGCGGCTCGCGCATGTCGGCGACCGCACCGGTCTGGAACTAATACGAACACTTCAGGACCACGGCGTTCATCAGGGCATCGACGTGCACATGGAAGTAACCGTGATCTCGCTGCTAAAGGACGGCGACCGCGTGGTCGGCTGTTTTGCATACGAACGCGAGCACGGACGCTTTCGCGTTTTCAAGGCGAAAGCCGTGATTCTCGCCACCGGCGGCATTGGCCGCGCATACAAAATTACATCGAACAGTTGGGAAGGCACGGGCGACGGCCACGCGCTTGCCTATGACGCAGGAGCCGAGTTGATCGATATGGAATTTATCCAATTCCACCCGACGGGAATGGTCTGGCCGCCGAGCGTTCGCGGAATTTTGGTGACAGAAGGCGTCCGCGGCGAGGGCGGAATTTTGAAAAATAATAAAGGCGAGCGGTTTATGTTTGACGACATTCCCGGCCCTTATAAAGATCAAACCGCCGACAATCCGGAAGAAGGCTGGCGATATGTTGTTGGTGATAAAAACGCGAGGCGTCCGCCGGAATTATTGACACGCGATCACGTCGCACGGTGCATCGTCCACGAGGTAAAAGAAGGTCGCGGTTCGCCGCACGGCGGTGTTTTTCTCGACATCGCATGGATCAAGGAACATATTTCAAACGCGCCCGAGCATATCAAGAAAAAGCTGCCGTCGATGTATCACCAATTTAAACAGCTTGCCAATCTCGACATCACTACGACGCCGATGGAGGTCGGCCCGACGACACACTACATAATGGGCGGCATCCGCGTCGATGCCGACACGCAGGCCTCGACTGTGCCGGGACTTTTCGCGGCCGGCGAATGCGCTTCGGGCATCAACGGCGCCAATCGGCTTGGCGGTAATTCGCTTTCCGATCTGATCGTTTTCGGGAAACGCGCTGGCGAATATGCCGCAGAATTTGCAAAGAAAAATGGACACGGGACGATCGATAATTCCGTTATCGAAACGGAAGCAAAACGCGCTCTCGAGCCGTTCGAACGCGAAAGCACCGACAATGCGTTTACCATCCAGAGCGATCTGCAGGAAATGATGCAGGCCAATGTCGGCATAGTCCGCACCGAAAGCGAAATGCTCACGGCTTTGGACGAATTGAAAAAGCTTAATGATCGAGCGGCTAATGCGGCCGTGCCCGGAAATATCGATTACAACCCCGGCTGGCACACGGCGCTCGATCTGCATAATCTGCTGACCGTTTCCGAAGCCGTCACGCGTTCAGCTATCGAACGCAAAGAAAGCCGCGGCGGGCAATTCCGCGATGATTTTCCGGAAAAAGCCCCGGAATTCGGCAAAATAAACATCGCCGTGCGCAGAGACGCCGACGGCCAAATGCAAATTTCGCGCGTCCCGATCCCCGAAATGCCGGAGGAATTGAAACAAGTGATCGAAGAAATGGGTTAAAGGTTTTTTGCCACGAATTACACGAATTACACAAATGTTTTTCTTGATCTCGATCAGACTTAGTTTATCGAAAGAACTCGAATACCAATGCTTTTAATTCGTGTCATTCGTGTAATTCGTGGCTAATTTCCGCTGCAATTCCGCTCGCAATTGGTAATTTATTCAGTGTTTGTGGCATACTCAAATTTGTGAAGGTGATAAACATCGATAAAGAAATTCTCGGCGGTACTCCGGTATTCAACGGCACACGCGTTCCGATCAAGAATCTTTTCGACTATTTAGAGACCGGCGAAACTATCGATGAATTTCTGGATGATTTTCCGTCGGTAAAGCGTGAACAGATCGTTAAGCTTTTAGAATTTTCCGAACGAATAACTATTCAATCCACGGAAATACTCAATGAAAATTTTGCTTGACGAGTGTGTAACGAGAAAACTCAAACGGCACATGGCCGAGTTTGAAGTCAAGACCGTTGTGGAAATGGACTGGAGCGGTTTGAAAACGGCAGTTTGATGAGGGCAGCCGCTGCTGACGGGTATGATGTCCTGCTCGCAATCGACAAGAACATCGAACACCAACAAAACATTAGTGAATATGAAATTGCGGTCGTCGTACTCGATGTGAAGCGAAGCAAGGTCGAACTCTTGATCGAACTTTTGCCTACGTTTAGGGAAATAATCAGTCGTTGTGAAAAAGGACTACTCTATCTAATCGAAAAATAGATTTTCTTAAACTTTGCAATAAGAGAAATGAAAACAGCCACATTCAAAATTCGCCGCGGTGGACGCGAGGGCGGTGAGATGGTCGATTACCAAACGGAAGTTTCCGAGGGCATGGTCGTGCTTGACGCGGTGCATCAGATACAGGCCGAATCGGCTCCCGATCTCGCGTGCCGTTGGAACTGCAAGGCAGGCAAATGCGGTTCGTGCTCGGCTGAAATTAACGGAATGCCAAAGCTGATGTGCATGACTAGGCTGGATACAATCGATGTCACGCAGCCCGTAACGATCGAACCGATGCGGGCTTTTCCGCCTGTCAAAGATTTAGTCACCGATGTCTCCTGGAATTTTGAGGTAAAAAAACGCATCAAGAAATTTAAGCCGCGTCCGCCCGATGCAGAGGACGGCACGTGGCGAATGCAGCAATCGGACATCGACCGCGTACAGGAATTTCGCAAGTGCATTGAGTGCTTTCTTTGCCAGGACGTCTGCCACGTTCTGCGCGATCACGAAAAGCACGACGAATTCATTGGCCCGCGCTATTTGGTTTACGTCGCCGCGCTCGAAATGCACCCGCTCGACACCGAAAATCGAATAGATGAGTTAAAGGAAGCCCATGGCATCGGCTATTGCAACATCACAAAATGCTGCACAAAAGTCTGTCCGGAACATATTACGATCACCGACAATGCTATTATTCCGCTAAAAGAACGCGTAGTCGATGAGCATTACGATCCACTCAAAAAATTGGTAAGGCTGTTTAGGAAGAAGTAAAAGAGGAACCACGAAATAACACCAAACAACACGAAATCAGAGAAAAAGTTTTGTGTTATTTCGTATGATTTAGTGGTTACAATCCTTGATGAAATACTCGGAATCAGATTGGAGCGAAAAACGAAAACGCGGCTTAGCGCGTTATTTGATGATCGACGGAATACTAATTTCCGGCGGGCCGTTCGCGGTAGTGATGCAGGTCATTGGGGTTTTCGTTTTACGTGACGAAGGCCAGACGTTTGGCCAATATTTCAGCGCGTCGCGTACCTGGATGACGTTTTTTTTCCACGCGACTTTGTTTGGCTTGGTGGTCGGATATCTGAATTGGTGGCGTAACGAAAAAACACATGCTCGAAATGCTAAGTGAGCCGAGATTACGGCTGGTTTTTGTTTTGTGCCGCTTATGCTAATCTTTTTTGCGAAAGTATCTAGTCCAGTTTTCTATTCGACACGAAATAAAAAGGAGCAATCAGATGGCAGGAAAATTTGAGATAAAGACCGGAGCAACCGGTAAATTCCGTTTCAATCTAAAGGCCACGAACGGCCAGATCATTCTGACCAGCGAGGCATACGAATCTCGAAAGGCGTGCGAAGCCGGCGTCGCATCCGTTAAAAAGAACGCGGCCAGCGACGGCCGATTCGAACGCAAAACCGCGAAAGACGGTTCGGCATATTTCGTCCTGAAAGCCGGCAATGGCGAACCTATAGGTAAGAGCGAAATGTATAAAACCAAAGCCGCGATGGAAAACGGTATCGCCTCGGTTGGTAAAAATGCGCCCGATGCAGCTGTGGTTGACGCATAATAGAAATGATGGAACGATGAGCGGGGGCAAGCCCGCCTTCCCGACTTGTCTTGTATTTACATTCTTTGTCTTAGCTGATGATCCAAAATTTATTCGGCAAAGTCTGCAATTAAACCACACGCAGTCAGGAAGGC